>NZ_QPID01000009.1 GCF_003336225.1 Corallincola holothuriorum | reverse complement strand
ACTCAACTTATTACTTACATGTATTTCTACATGGTCGCTTACGTTTCGTTGAATAATCTTTGATTACTTCAACACCCGTGAGCGCCCACACAGATTGTCTGACCAAATTGTTAAAGAACGATGCTGTCGCATCTCGCCAAACCTTAGCTTGGCTGCCCGGTCAACTCATTCGTTGTCCGCGGCAAGGGCTGCGCATTCTACGCTTCTCTGCCCCGCTGTCAACCCAGTAAAAACATCTTTTTTACCAAGTGACCAGAAAGAAGATAAAAACTTAAACCGTTCGTTTCTTCCCGCTGCCTCGCCCTGAGCGAGTGAGGCGGCATTATAGGCACCTTAATCCTACCGTCAACGCTTTTTTTATGTGATCTAGTTCAAGTGGTCAGTATTCAACCAAATATAACTCTAAGCCCCTGAAAAACGTAAAACGCCCTCGAAATAGAGGGCGTTACGGCAATAAAAACTGTCCAGGGTAAATACAGCCGAACTATTTTTCCGTCTTTTCTTCTTTGTTCACTGCATCCGCTACGTCAGAGCTGTCTTTATCTTCCTGTTCTTTGTTTGAACTGGCCGCGGCCTGCGTTTCAAAGTCAGCGTCTTCTCCATCGCCAACGACATGCTCCATCTTTAGTTCTCGTACGCTACGTAACGTCACCACAGGGCCTGAAGCCGCATATAAGAAGAAAATAGCAAATAGCACCAATGCCGGATTGGTCGCGACGACGACAAAAATCAGTACAACCGCAAGAATAGCAACGAAAGAGACCTTCCCTTTCCAATCAACATCCTTAAAGCTGTGATAGCGGAAGTTACTCACCATCAATAAACCAGACGCTACAGTTATAACAGCGACTATCAAGCTAACATCTGCGCCAGCGATACCATAGTCACTACCTACCCAGACCATACCTGCAATAATGGCTGCTGCTGCCGGACTCGCGAGCCCTTGGAAGAAGCGCTTATCAGCGATCCCGACTTGAGTATTAAAGCGCGCCAAACGCAACGCAGCCCCAGCAACAAAGATAAACGCACTTAACCAACCAATCTTTCCTAAGTCTGCTAAGCCCCAATTATAAGCAACCAGAGCGGGCGCAATACCGAAAGACACCATGTCTGCCATGCTGTCATATTCCGCCCCGAACGCACTTTGAGTGTTAGTCATTCGCGCAACGCGACCATCGAGACCATCCATAATCATCGCAATAAAGATAGCCACAGCGGCGGCTTCGAAGCGCCCATTCATAGAGGCGACAACCGCATAGAAGCCAGAAAACAGCCCTGCGGTTGTTAATAAATTAGGCAGTAAATAAATACCACGATGCTTATGAGATTCTTTTGTCGTATGCTGATTCATATAAGAGTTTGAGACATTTAACAGTTCTTAATTAAGACACAAGATAGCATAGAGTGCTTTCTTTCCGCAGTGGTTATATAACAGGAAATAGTTGATGCAAACCAAGTTTCGCCAGAATAGCTTCGTGATAGCCGGGTTAATTACCTTGTTGTTTTCAGTTTATGCGGAAGCTAAAAACCTAGTGTATTTTTGGTACGACGAAGCTGGCGTTATTCATTTTGCCGAACAGCGCCCTACAGGGAAACGGGTTTACGCAGTTGAGATGCTTGACGCTCCCGCCGAAAAGAAAGAGAAAAAATACAGCTATGAATCGCTGTTTCAAGACGAAGCTGACGAGCAAGCAACAGAGACAGAATTAGAGAAAGCACAGCAAGAACGCGAGATGGCAGCACAGCGCTGTGATGCAGCAAAGCACTCGCTGTGGATACTAGAGAATAAGCATTTTGTGCGTCAAGAAAACGAAGATGGCACGCAAACCATGCTGTCTTATGAAGAGAAACAGGGAATTAAAAAACGTTCGCAACAGGAAGTCGATAAATTTTGCAACTAGTAGGCGCTGGCGCGCCTTGAGCAGCAATTAAAAACAGGAGCATAAGCTCCTGTTTTTAATTGCTGCTTTTTCTCTCTACAACATCATTCAATGCGAAAAGGTTAATTCACCATCCTGAGTGCCAATTTTTATCTCGGTTCCCGGTATATAGTCACCCTGTAACAGTTTCTGCGCCAATGGGTTTTCCAGCTCAGTCTGTATTGCACGCTTTAAGGGCCTTGCGCCATAAACAGGGTCAAAACCAGCTTCAGAAAGTAGCCCCAACGCCGCATCATCTATATCTAAGGACAGCTCTTTCAATTGCAAACGCTGTTTCAGGCGCTCGATCTGAATATGGGCAATGTTCTTAATTTGCTCCAACCCCAATGGATGAAACACCACAGTATCATCGATTCGATTAATGAACTCAGGTCGGAAATGATGACCAACGACATCCATGACTTGCGCTTTCATCTCTTCATACTGAGCATCTTGATGCTTATCCTGAATCAGATCCGAACCGAGATTCGATGTCATGATGACCACTGAGTTTCTAAAATCAACGGTACGACCTTGGCCGTCAGTTAAGCGCCCATCATCTAGCACTTGCAAAAGAATGTTGAAAACATCCGGGTGAGCTTTTTCGATCTCATCAAGCAAAATAACTGAATAGGGTCGACGGCGAACAGCTTCGGTCAGATAGCCCCCCTCTTCATACCCCACATACCCGGGAGGCGCGCCGACCAATCGAGCAACAGAGTGTTTCTCCATAAACTCCGACATATCAATACGCACCATGGCTTCATCGGTATCAAACAAAAATTGTGCTAACGCCTTACACAGTTCCGTTTTCCCTACCCCCGTTGGTCCGAGAAAAAGAAATGAGCCAATAGGTCTTGCGGGATCAGAAAGTCCTGCTCGTGAACGCCGAATCGCGTTGGCCACAGCCACCACCGCTTCATGCTGGCCAATCACACGTTTATGTAGGCCTTGCTCCATATTGAGTAACTTAGTTCGTTCCCCCTCAAGCATCTTGGCAACAGGGATCCCTGTCCAGCGGGAAAGCACTTCGGCTATCTCATTCTCTGTCACGCGATTACGCAGCAGTTTCATGTCCTGCATTTCGGCCTGGCTGGCAAGATCCAACTGCTTCTCTAACGCTGGAATGCGCCCATATTGCAATTCTGACATTCGGTTAAGATCGCTAGCGCGACGAGCCGTATCCAGCTCCATTCTTGCCTGTTCTAATTCAGCCTTAATGTTTTGCGTACCAGATAACGCCGCTTTTTCTGAAGTCCATACCTCTTCAAGCTCGTTATAACGAAATTCGCCCTCTTTCAGCTCCTCATCGAGCTTATTCAGGCGCTTTTTACTGGCATCATCCGCTTCTTTTTCCAGCGCCTGACGTTCCAACTTCAATTGAATAATTCGACGCTCTAAACGGTCAAGCTCTTCCGGTTTAGAATCAATCTGTATACGAATGCGTGAAGCGGCCTCATCAATCAAGTCGATCGCTTTATCTGGCAACTGGCGATCGGATATATAACGGTGAGACAAATTAGCAGCGGCCACAATAGCCGGATCAGTGATCTCTACCGCGTGGTGTAGCTCATAACGTTCCTTTAACCCGCGCAAGATGGCGATAGTGTCTTCCACGGATGGCTGATCCACGAGAACTTTCTGGAAACGACGCTCTAACGCCGCATCTTTTTCAACGTACTGACGGTACTCATCCAGCGTGGTGGCGCCAACACAATGCAGTTCGCCACGTGCCAATGCGGGTTTGAGCATATTCCCCGCATCCATAGCACCTTCACCTTTACCTGCCCCAACCATGGTATGGAGTTCATCGATAAACAGGACGACTTGACCTTCCTCTTTCGAAAGCTCATTAAGTACAGCTTTTAAACGTTCTTCGAACTCGCCACGATACTTGGCCCCAGCAAGTAGACTCCCCATATCTAATGAAAGCACACGTTTGTTTTTAAGGCCTTCAGGGACTTCACCGTTTATAATCCGTTGCGCCAACCCTTCCACAATAGCGGTTTTCCCCACCCCAGGTTCACCAATGAGTACAGGGTTGTTTTTTGTGCGCCGCTGGAGCACCTGGATGGTTCGCCGGATCTCTTCATCCCGGCCAATCACAGGATCCAATTTGCCCTGCTCGGCTCGTTCGGTCAGATCAACAGTATATTTATCGAGCGCTTGACGCTGATCCTCGGCATTTTGATCATCGACTTTTTGACCACCGCGGACTTGCTCTATTGCCTTTTCGACGGATTCTTTAGTCAGACCCAGCTCTCGTAACTGCTGACCAAGTTCGCCTTTGTCGTCAACCGCCGCTAATACAAATAGCTCACTAGAGATAAACTTATCTTTACGTTGCTGAGCCAATTTGTCGCATAGATTAAAAAGCGAGATAAGCGCCGACGACAATTGTACATCGCCACCGATCCCTTCAACTTTTGGAAAGCGATCAAGTGATGCGCCTAACTTACTACGCAATGCATTGACATCTGCACCGGCACTCTGAAGCAAGTGACGACCACTGCCACCTTCCTGATTAAGCAAAGACATCATTAAGTGGGCAGGCTCAATAAATTGGTGGTCACGACCTAAAGCCATCGACTGAGCGTCAGATATCGCGAGCTGGAACTTACTGGTCAACTTATCAATACGCATATTTGCCTCGACGGAGTAGCGACGTTTGACTTAGTAATTGGTATCTACAGAGGGATATTTCAAGTATAGAAGTCTGAAAAGCTGATCAAACTCAATCGCTCAGCCAAATAATAGAGGCCATACGACCTGTCACGCCATCTCGGCGATAGGAGAAGAAAGAAGCGGCATCCGTATAGGTGCATAAGTGGCTAAATGTGACATTCATAACGCCGATTGACGCCAATCTTTGTTGTGCCAGTAACGGCAGGTTTGCCAGATATTTTTCGCGATATTCAACAAACGCTGAGGCAGCCTCGGGGGACGCATCTAAAAATTGACTACGCACATCCTTGCCGACTTCAAATGCCTCAGGGCCAATACAAGGACCTAACCAGGCGACAAGAGATGCTGGGTCACCAGGATACTTCGCCACGGTCTTTTCAATGATGCCATCAACCAGTCCGCGCCAGCCAGCATGTATCGCTGCGATCCAATCGCCCTGCTGATCACAAAGCAATACAGGTAAACAATCTGCAGTCATGATGGCCAATGGCATCGACAGCGCTCGGCTGGTCATAGCATCGGCGGTTGGTGTTTCTCTATCAGAAGTACAAGAAACGTCCAAGATAGTAGTGCTGTGCACTTGATTCAACCAATACGGCGACTGGGGCAATTTAGCCGCCCCTTGCAGCATGGCTCTATTCGTTAGAACGGCATCGGGATTATCAGAAACATGCAAGCCTAGATTAAGGGAATCGAATGGTGGCTGGCTTATCCCACCTTGGCGTAAGGAATAGATAGCCCGCACTCGTTTCGGTGCAGGCCAATCAACTGGCTGCCACAACTTTACCACTGCGGTACCGGGTTCTCTTTAAAGTCAGCTTTAAACGCCGCCACCATATCAAGCATATCTTCAGGTACAGGAGCCTCCCAGCTCATAAACTCGCCGGTGATAGGGTGAACCAACTCAAGCTTGGCTGCGTGCAGCGCTTGCCGACGAAACCCTCTCAATACGCTTAACAACTCCTCTGATGCACCTCGCGGCGGCCTTGGACGACCACCGTATGTAAAATCACCAACGAGGGGATGCTTGATGTGAGACATATGAACACGGATCTGGTGGGTACGTCCGGTTTCTAGACGCAAGCGCAGTCGACAATGGGCGCGATACTTCTCCATCACCCGATAATGCGTCACAGACTCCCGTCCACCATGGACAACCGCCATATGAGTACGCTGCGTGGGATGTCGGCCAATTGGCGCATCAACCCGCCCACCAGCCGTAAGCAAGCCGTTAACCAAAGCCTCATACTCACGGGTTATCTCACGCGCCTGCAGCTGCTCGACAAGATGCGTTTGAGCGGGCACAGACTTCGCTACCACCATCAGCCCCGTCGTATCTTTATCTAAACGATGAACGATACCAGCGCGAGGCACTTCAGCAATACCAGGACAATGATGCAACAGCGCGTTCAACACCGTTCCGGCAGGATTGCCCGCGCCTGGATGAACTACCAAACCAGCCGGCTTATTAATAACCAGGATGTGCTCATCTTCAAATACGATATCCAGAGGAATATCTTCCGCTTCCCACTCCCCCTGCTCTTCCAGCTGAGTCTCAACGGTCACGCGCTCCCCGCCAACTAACTTAAACTTCGGAACAGTATGGACAGTTCCGTCGACACATACGTGCCCATCAAGTATCCACTGCTTGATACGACTACGAGAATAGTCAGGGAACAATTCGGCAACGATCTGATCCAAACGCTTGCCATTAAGCTCAAACGGCACTTCGCCATTCAAAGAGATTTTTTGCGCCATGAGCGACCTTATTAACACTATCAATAGCTCTTATTGTACAGTGCTATCCTGACTGGGGTACAATCCTTGCCCGAGAAAAAGCCTGTTCTAGGCGGTCAATTGGCATGATAACGATTAAATAATGAAAAAAGCCCTATTAACTTACGCACTTATCTCGCTATTAAGTGCTTGCTCGAGCAGTAACGACACCATTGAGCGTGTTCCAGAAAAATCGCCTGCCGCACTATTCGAAGATGCGCAAGAACTACTTGAAGTCGGCAACTTCTCTGGCTCAGTGAATACACTCGAGGCTCTTTCATCACGTTACCCTTTCGGCCCTCATGCGAATCAGGTGCAGTTGGATTTGATATATGCCTATTACAAACTAGGGCAGACAGCTCAGGCATTGGCAACCGCCGACCGTTTTATTCGCTTGAATCCAACCCATCCTGATAACGATTATGTGCTCTATATGCGGGGGTTAACAAATCTTGACGCCGATGACGAAATGCTACAAAGCCTGCTTGGTATAGACCGCTCCGATCGCGATCCAAATCTAGCACAACAAGCATTTGAAGATTTTTCTAAAGTACTGGGACGCTACCCGAACAGTAAATACGCTCCGGATGCACGCCAGCGGATGATTTATATTAAGGAACGCTTAGCCAAACATGAGCTCTCCGTCGCGCGCTACTACATCAAGCGTCAGGCCTATATTGCCGCAGCAAATCGTGGTCGATACATAATCGAAACTTTCTCCGATTCTAGTTCCACGGAAGGCGCATTAGAGGTAATGGTTCAAGCCTACGATAAGTTAGGCTTGCAAGATCTGAAAGCAGATGCACAAGCAACGCTACGCTTAAACTTCCCTGATAACCCTCTCGCTCAAAACAGCTAAAAATATAAGGCTCTCGGTAATTGGGAGCCTCAAAACAAACCAATACTTCACCGCCAGCATAATTTACACTGCAACCCAACACTCAACACACTTAAACTATTAACGACATGATTTTAAGGAGATTTATTTAATAGGCCTAAATTTTGCAAAGGTGCATTTTCTTTATTTAATTCTAATGGAATAGCTAAAATGCTACGCATCAAACAACTTTCAGTTAAAACTCTTTTTTTCCTCACTAGCTTATTACTGGCACAAACTGCAAATGCAGGCATTATCGTCGACCTAATCGGTGACAAAGACGGCTTTGGCATCGGCGTTCAAGATGGCGAAGGCTTCAGCTACAGCGATGTAGGTCCGGGCGATGGGGATGGCACAGATGTTTGGCGCAATGGCGACTACATCTTTTCACATACCTTTGACCTGACCAGTTTCGGTAGCATTGTTGACGCAACATTAGAAATATTCACTGGTGGTCAAGGGCTAAATGGCCAAAGCACAGTTTACTTGGATGGGGTTAATGTAGGTCTGCTAACTGATGGTGATAACACAGGGCCAGAGTATAACTACGCGACGCTAGATATCTTTCAGTTAACAGACTTTGCTGCTTTACTCGACAATGCTGCAGAAATACGTATTGATACTGTATCAAGTGGCGACGGTTGGGTTCTCGATTATTCAGAGTTAACCATCTACACAGCTGATGCAGAGGTTCCAGCACCAGCCTCAGTGTTACTCCTCGGTTTGGCTGCGCTAGGTTTCGTAGGCTATCGTCGTAAATAGTTAATAATAACGTAAGTAAAAAGGGAGCCGTCGGCTCCCTTTTTTTAATTCATTAAGCAACTACCGTTTAATTTAAACGGCGTCGGTACCCTCTTCACCTGTACGAATTCGCACAACACGAGACACATCAGAAACGAAAATCTTACCGTCGCCGATCTTGCCTGATTTTGCCGTATTGGCAATTGACTCAATGACACGATCCACATCTTCATCGTTAACAATCAAATCAATCTTCATCTTCGGCAAAAAATCCACCATATACTCGGCACCACGATATAGTTCAGTGTGCCCTTTCTGGCGGCCAAAACCTTTCACCTCGGTGACAGTCATACCCGTGATACCGATTTCCGCTAGGGCTTCGCGAACATCGTCAAGCTTGAACGGCTTGATTATCGCTTCAACCTTTTTCATTCTGAATTCCTCTTTACTTACCAATTAGTTCGACCAAATCCTGAGCAAATAGGATAACGACGACCTTTGCCAATATTTCGCTATATAATTTTGAGCCAACGACAGATTGACGCCCCTTGCGCACATAAAACCCACCAAACGCACAACATGACGAGCCACCCTTTCACTGTAACCAGCTGAAACAATTTCTGCTACTGATTTGTCCTGTTAGAGATAGTATTCGAGAATCAGATCAAGTTGATCGATTAGAGGTAACCAGCTCTTGCCGTTTTGCGCAGCAGAATTGTGCCTAAACAAACAGAATATAAGTGTTACCTTACGCTATTGCATAACGAAATACGCACTTCGTTTGGTGTGCGAAGGACCTGAGAAAAACACTAAAGAGAGGATTATTACCCTTGTGCTTACGGATCAGACTTACTTCACAGAACTTAATGTGAAATGGTAATAGAACTGTATTTATCACTAAAACGCTGGGCTCTGGTGTAATATAGGGTGCTGCAAAAAACATCTTAATGGTACGGGAATATCATGCGTAGTAAAGAGATTGGATTTACCCTCGTTGAGCTTTTAGTAACAGTCGCTATTGCAGTCATTTTGACAGCAGTAGCCGCGCCCTCGTTTGTTTCTACCTTGGAAAGTTCGCGAGCCAAAAGTACCATCAACAATCTCCATAACGCTGCCTTACTTGCCAGAGGTCAAGCTGTGACGAGAAAAATGCCCGCAACCTTATGCCCAATGACGGCTAACAACTGCGTTAATGACTGGAGCCAAGACATCGTCGTTTTTATCGATGCCAATGGTAATGGCACGCTGGACAACGCTACAGATACTTTACTGAAAAGAATGAATTCAATCTCGAACCAAGACAGTATCAACACTACTGTCACCAGAATCACGTTCACGGCACAAGGCACAACAAGCAATGTATCGACTATCAACTTCTGCCCAAACAAAGAAGCTACTAACGGTCGAGGCCTAGTCTTATCTATGTCAGGTAGAGCAAGAGTGATAAAAAATGGTATTAGTTGTATTTAGTGTATCGAAATAGAAGGAGAACTTGCTTCAAAACGAAAACCTCTTTCACACGATTATGTATACAAAAAGATATGTGAACACTCCAAAATTTATTACTAGTAGCACTTAGAAAGTGATCAGCCCCAGTAAAAGTGGACACCTGATTAAGCTACATTTTTCGTTTCAAAATTCTCTGGGCTGAGATAGCCAAGCGCGCTGTGCCTTCTCGTTTTGTTGTAATCAACTTCAATATAATCAAATACCACCTGGCGCATCGTTTCTCGATCCTTCATGAGTTCGTATTGAACCACTTCAACTTTCATTGAATGAAAGAAGCTCTCCACACAGGCGTTGCCCCAGCAGTTCCCTTTTAGGCTCATGCTTTGCTTAAAACCGTAACGTGCTAATAACTCACGATGAGCTGCGGATCAGTACTGGCTACCGCGATCGCTATGTACAATAACATCCCTGGGCAAGCCGCGTCGGAACAATGCCATTGTCAGCGCATTACACACCAGCTCTGCGGCCATTCGCGTAACCATTGACCATCCAATAACGGTACGGGAGTACAAGTGGATGACGACGGCCAAATACCAGCAACCTTCGCTAGTCATCAGATACCTGATATCTCCCGCCCATTTCTGGTTCGGATCACCACTGGCGCTAAAGTCCTGCTCTAACAAGTTAGGTGCCACAGGCAGCTAGTCACGGCTGTCCGTCGTGCATCTAAACTTGCGGGCAGCCTTGGACACGAGGCGCTGACGGCCCATGCTTTCAGCGATAATTTTGACGTTGACCCGGTCACCATTTTCAGCAAGCTCTACCTGTATGCGACGGGCGCCATCGCGTTCCTTGCCGGCGTCAAAAGCCTTCTTGATTTTAACGTCCCTGGAATCACGTTTAACTTGCCTAAAACTAGGCTGGTCGCCGTATTTACGTCAGATGTAATACGCACTTCGCGATACGCCTAGCACTTTCGCCATGCCCGTAGCTTGAATTGATACTGATGCTCAAGCATGAATTCGAACCGGTTTACTTTTGGTTTTTCGCGAAGTAGGTAGCCGCCTTTTTTAGGATGGCTAAATCCTCTGTTTGCTCTGCGAGTTGTCGTTTGAGTTTAGCTACCTCGCCGGCTAGCTCTGCTTATCGCTGGCTGGTGCTGGCGTTCTGTTGTCGTGCTGGCACGCCAGCCGTAATTTGTGAGCCATGGATCTTGAGCTTTTTAGCGGCGGCTGAGACGCCAATGTTACTGTCGAGTTTAAGTGCTTCGCCTTTAATTCAGCCGTGTGCACCTTATGTTTCTTCTTGGTTGCCACTGTTCACCTCGTTAAGCGATTTTACTCGCATAATGCGGTGCCCAATACTACCGGTGCAGATCAGCGTTATCAGCACCTCATCAAAAGATCGCTTAATAAAATAATCAGCAACCGAAACAAAAAAGAAGCTGATTGGCGATTTGTATGTTTGATCTAATTCAAACATACAGCAGAGATAACTTAGAAAAAGTCAAATCCCCATCTTCAATAACAGCAGAGCAGCATTGCTGTCAAAAACAAAGAAAGAGCAATAAGTACATGTAGATATGTTAATTGTCTGTCAACAATGCATAGCCACTATATTGTCACCACTGACAGGATGAAAATCATAAAATTAAATAAGCTTTTTAGTATAAACATCAACTAATCTCAGGAAAAATCGATAAAGTAAGGCAACCTATTAGCTGCCAACATCAGCAATATCCTGCTCAATCAATCGGAGAGGCTACTTTAGAGCTTATTAAAATAACCCATCTATTTCGGCGTCATCCCCTCTAACTCTCGCGCCGCAAGATTACTAAACGGTTCATCTTCCAGTTTACACTCAAGCTGTTTTTTTACTTTCAACTTAGTCACACCATCCTCAGCAAACACCACCATCGAAGCCAAGCGCTGCTCAATTCGCTCGTTCTCATTAAGAGAAACTGTGTAGCGAGCAATATGCATTACACCATTCTTTAATTGGAGATAGCACTTCCAATCCTGCAACGCTTGGTCAGCGTATACATGGCTTGGGACAATACCTATTAACGCAAAAAGTAAAAATAAATATCTTTTCATAATTACATCACCAACAATCAACAGGCCCTTTAGAGCCTAAATAATCTAATGTTAGAGTCGTGCAGCCACTATCACGCGCCGCTTGAGCTCCCTGCGCAGTCGCAACCAAGCGAAAATCGGTTGCGATACTACTCACAGGAACCGCATCAATTTTATAGTGTCCATTTTCAGTTTCGAATGGGTCGACGCTCATACCCAAATCGGTCATATCCTCCGTGTAGGAACGGTGGTCCAAGAAATACTGTTCCATCAACTGAGATAAACGTATTAATTCACGTTGACCTTCTGAGCGTGTATTCATCGCCACCTGTGCAGTATAAGAAGGGTACACAATCGCAGCCAAAATCCCCACGACAGCCACGGCAATCATCAACTCAATCAACGTAAAGCCTGCTAGCCTCTTAACTGAATAGAGCATCATTCAACTCCCTCTCGATAAGCAGACTGTGCCTTTATTACGGCATCAAAAGGCAAGTCCTGTGGTTCACCACTACAGTTTTGAACCGCAGGGTCACATGGACAATCGACTTCACAGGTTGGCGGATCCTCTTTAGGAACCTGAGGAAGTTCAGGAACAGGTTCGACTCCCCCAGCTGTTATTAACTTCACAGCCCCATCCTGAATAAAAATCGGTGGTGGATTGTAAGGTGGTAGATTTGTCGCAGGGAAAGCCACCCCAGCTTCAGTAATATCGCACAAGCTGTCTGCGTAGAGCACATTTGCGCCAAGACTTGGTTCGCACTGGCTATCTGTGCTATCTCCAGCAGGCGTAAAACCGCTATGAAACACGACACCACTTATAATACGTGCGGAAGAAAGCACTTTCTCACCTTGTGACGGATAATCAATAAAGCACCCTCGCTTTGCGTCTGCATCAGCTCTTAGCTCCAGCAAAGCGGAGTCATCTGCAGCTTCAGCTTCTAAGTTTCCATCCTTGAGGTCGAAAAGATCACTTATAGTGAGTGGCACTTTCTTTGCTGCATCATTCTTGCTCAATGGCAGCACATCTAAATCCCTCAGCATAAAGAACATATCTTGTGTAGTAACATCAAGTGGGTGGGAAACATTACCAGATCCAATAGTGACGTAATCAACGGGGATCTGTGCTTCGCTGTATATCTTGTTATTTTCTGCATCAGTAGTTTCGATGACTTTTCCACTTAAAGATCTTGCTACTACGGGACGAACGAAAAAGCGACGATCGTTCGTACTTAAATCACCACTCAACGTCGCAAACTTAAAAGCTCCGGCATCAGCTAGTGAATCACCAGGCATATCAATTCGCCAAATATTACCTCCTGTATCAGAGGCATAAATGCGATCAGCGAAGCCATCATAGTCACTATCCATTACTGATAAATCCGAAGGAATACTATCTGCAAGACCCGATATCTGAGTATTCTTACCACCAGTTTCTGACGATGTGAACTTCCATATCAGATGCCCAGTTTCTGCATCCACAAGGAAAACACCACGTCCCACATTATCGTCGGTGCCCACTCCAGGGTTGTCTTTATTAATATCATAGCCGGCACCGAAAACAAGCACAGGTTTGTCAGCACCATGGCTACGCAGATAAGTAATTGTTGGCTTAGACCAAGTTTGTGCTAACTCAACAAAGTCACCTTCTCCCCCTTCTATCTGCCACATTTTTTTAGGGGAACTAGGGACGGTCAAATCAAGTGCATAATAAAAGTGACCACCACGACGCATGCCAATAAAGGCCCAGACTTTTTCACCTGAATCAATCAACCCATCAAGATCGGTATCTTCAATGTAAACGCTTGCTGTACCATCCATGCCATAGATCTTACCGCTGGAGCGGCTATTGTGACGTAATGGCTTGTAGTTACCAATTAATTCGCTAGGAGCAAACGCCCAATCTTCATCGACTTCATCATCACCTAAATCTTTAAACAGATGAACAAAACCATAATTAGTTCCAATTAAAATTCGTAGATCCTGAGTTCCAGGCTTGTCCCCACCATAGTTAATAACGACAGGACGTGAATGCATAGGATCACCAAATTGGTATAGGTGACGATCTGAATTTGGCTCCTCATCATTAACATCAAGACCGCGCATCCAGTTAATATTCTCTGTCACTTCATCGTTGTCGGCACCAATAAGAGCCAACTGAGCCGCAGATGCGTTCGCCAGTACATTGGCGGCGGTGAACTCAATTAAGTCTGCGCCTCCAATATCAGTGAGTATGGTACGATCAGACTTTCCTTCCAGCATCTGAACAACTCCACCTTTAGAGGCATCAGGTCCATCTTTATCTCCTCCCCAATAGCTAGATGCCTCTTTCAAAATACCGCCTGAATTTGATAAGGCCAGCTCTTCATTCGCATCGATAACTTGCGTTCCGTCTGCATTTAACTTTAGCTTCTTAAGGTTGCCCAGCCAGCGAGCGCTTTGTGACGGTTTAAAGATTGAGTAATAGAGAACGTCAAGTACCTCTGTGCGATCAAAACTATTGGTGGCGACAGCTGGCGATGTGAGGCTGGCATTAACTTGCAAGATCTTCATGATGGCATCTTGCAATGCCGCAGTTAACTGAATGGCATCTTGCGCGGTGTAGTAATCACCACCTCCATTTTCGGCCGCAGCAGAAAGAATTTTTACTCCTTTAGAGTCTGCATCTTCAAATACGTCACCAAATCCAACGGTGTAAACAGAGGCTGTCTGCTTGCCACTGGCAGCGGTGTTAATATCCTGCGTATTCATCCAACCTGTTAATACAGGTAGATAGCTACGTTCAACGGCGGAAAAACGAGGATCAGTAGACTTGGCATAAGGAAGGTTTGTAACCAAAGAGTTGGCATGATTGTCCTCGGTAGGTAAACCATCAGTAACTAATATGACGCTGACACTGCCATCACAATTACCAAAAGGAGCGGTATAATTCCCCCCATTCCATATTGATGTATCAGCGTATGGCTGCTTTTTTTGGTTGGAAGGGACGTCACTATAAACCACCTTTTCGCCACCAAAATAACGTTTCACCTCATACATTGTTTCACACAAAGGTGTATTGGTGTTTGCGTCCAAGTCTTCGATTGTATCGGTGAGAGTCGATCGCTGAGCTTCTGTCATGTTTTCAGGTATACCCTTAACAATCCTTCCTCCCTGCGGGGTCGAATAATTTCGATTGAAAATAGTAAGACCAAAATCTGCAATTAACGTAGACGATATGACATCATTAATAGATTCTTTAGCTATGGCTAACTTAGTTCGATTCTCTTTTTGAATATCTTCGTTGTGATACCACTTAAGATAGTTAGCCATGTAGAGCGTAACAGGTTCACCTCCAGAAATTGCATTCTCATCTCTAAAGTCGCTGTAATAATCAGGGCTTTTTTTACTGCCCTGCCCATTGACAGGATACCCTTGTTCATAGCCAAGTTTACCGTTATTGGCGTTATCGCTCATTAGAATATCTTCAAGGCAATCGATAGGAAACTTAGTATCGGCGCTATTATTCTCTTTTAACTCTTCCCAGCTTCCACTATTCCCGCTAAATGTATACTGACGAATATAACCAGTGAAATACCCTTTTGTTCGTAGGCTTATTTCTGCCTGATTACAGTTGAAAATATCGAAATTAAAGCGACTTTGGTCAGCGGGTCCACCAGGCACAGGGGCTTGACCACCATCTAGAGAGCCCTTTACCCAATAAATGAAGTCATTTTTAAAATCATCCTCATCAAAACGCAAACTATGATCAGAACCTTCTGTTGAATAGGTAGAACTTGGATCGTAGGCTTGCTTAACCTCAATAGTCCCCCTCATACTGCCGCTGTTATCAAAGATAATCATAACCTTGGGCTTATAACCAGTTCGGGCACTCACCTCTTTCAAAAACAGCTCGGTATCATCCGCGACCGCTACCGAAGTCGCTATAGTGAGGGCAGAACCGAGCAGAATTCCTAACTGCTTAATCTTCATTATTTGGCGCTCCTAGTTCTGATTTGGATCGGGATAATACTGATAAATCAGAACATCCATGCCGCTGTCACGTGCAGCTTGCGTTGTATTAAACTTATGCTCAGCCAACACGCGAGCATAACGACATTTAATTAACTCTACTTCACTAGGCTTATGCCTTGGCCTACAACTATCAATGACTTGGCCACTTTCATCATCTGTAACTACGTTCAAATTTGCAGTTGTATGGTCCAGTGATGTATCAATATTAAGCTCGGTGTTAGTCGCAATATTAGTAAGCTTTCTATTACCGTCTAAGCGGCCTTCGAAGGCTTTCACTACTACATCGTCAACGCCGCCAGCTACAATTTGCCGAGATTCACTCTGAGCACTGGCAGCACCTGCTAACTTCAGATCAAACTGGCTATTTGATACCAAAACGACAGCCGTACTAGTAATTGCCACCAGCAGCAACAAGCCGATAATCAACACCGCACCAGACTGTCTAGTCATTGCGTTGTTCATAACAGATTCCTCAATGTAACCGTAGTGGATAATAATAAACGCCTGTGCCTATCAGTCTCAGGAATAACAATACTTCGCCCTCCCATTTGATAGGTAATGGGTTCATGCATATAGGTAGGATCAGGTTCTAGCGAGCGAGCTAAAACAAAGACCCTAACAGCAACAATGCGCTCACCAAGAACATCAGCACTATCCCATTGTTCGGCAGTTACATCGTCGGTATCAACAAAACCATTCGGGTGACCATCACCATTACTGTCTATGCCAAACTGGAAATGAATATTTTCAATGCCAGGCACCAACCCGCCGTCGGCTAAATCCATCTGTGGCGTGCCACCGACGATAATTAAGTTTCGCCTCTGGAGATAAGGCGCAGTTATCCCATCGTTGGTCACATCATCAATGTAGTAAACATGATGCTGATATTCATATCGCATGCCATTGGGAACATCTGCTGTTGTTGGCGTATCGGGGGTTCGGTAGAGTATCAAACGAGAGAAGTTAGTCATTCCATAAAAACGGTTAGCATCCTCGTTACCTGCAACAACTTCACTGGCTATCAATCGCTTTATCTGCAGTACGTCAGTTCCCACATTTGGAGAGTCACATGAAGAGGTCAATAGTGAATTGCCTGAAACCGAATGACCGGCCCATAAAGTTCGGAACTTAAGCCCATCTCCAATAGGGAAAGTACCGTTACGTCCTCCAGATTGAACACACTCTGGACTGGGGGTTACGACCCCCACAAAGCGCTCGACTGTAGGGGAGGAACTGTTAACATTAATGCCAGTGAAGTCACCATAAAAACCTGATTGGGCAATGTCCTCAGATAGTAGGTTCAATGCCAAACGAGCATTCTCCTGAATCTCACTAAAGGCACTAGTTTGATTTTCTAGTCGAGATTGACTGCTGATAAAGGCTATCACTCCACCCATCAAAAAAAGTCCAAGCACCATTGCAACCATTAGTTCAACTAATGAAAAGCCTCGTATGTTTTGCATATCTATTCCAATCATCGGCTGATAAAGGTTTCCACAATTAGCTGACGCCGAAAGGCATCGGCAGTACCGCATGCTTTTGCAAAACTGGATTTATTACTAGCTGCGTCTGATAATTCGGCCAAACCATGCCAAGCAATGACAACCGTTACAGTTCCATTAGACTGGGCAATACATCCTTTTGCCTGCGTTAAACCGCCAATGTTGACAGTTCCCTCTGTGACAGATGCACCGTCAAGCATTAGCTCCCACTGATAGAGGTCGTAATCTGCAGTTTCTGCGTCAGAACAAGAGGCGGCAAACCCGGCACAATCCCTTGGCACAGCCAATGTGCCGCCCCCAAAGACTCCATCATAACTACCTAATAAAGCTTGTGAAGGATTGGTTCGCATCCGTTCAAGTACATCGTTAGCCAATACTGTTGCCAGCGTACGTTGAGAAGATTCAAAAACCCCACGCTTCGCCACTGATTGCAGCATGCCAACCCCTAGAATACCAACTACTAACACCAATATTGCGATGAGCAATTCAAGCATGCTAAAGCCTGAAGCTCTTCGCTTGGAGTAATGCATCCGTTTATTCATAATCCTAATATTCACTGCCTTGTCGCCATACCTTGCAACGAAATGTAAAACTGACCCCATCAGTTTAACGCAAAAGTGTCAGCTTTTTTTACACGCTGTCACAAATCTTCAATGTATATGAGGTTTTTTTATTCAATTATTTACTAAAAAAACACAAAGCAAGATCGATTGACTATACCCCCGATAAACAAATGCCTTCAATAAATGAAGGCATTTGCGTGATCTACGTCCAGTATTTCTTTACTAAACAAATGATTAATCCGTAACGGTGTCAATCCTAAGTTCAGGAGGCACAGAAAAGGTAATGGTTTCTTCCCGCCCAGGGTTCTCTTCCACTTGCTCGCCACCCCAGGATTGCAGCTTTTCGATCACTTGTTTCACTAGCACTTCAGGGGCCGACGCTCCGGCTGTCACGCCAACACACACGACATCATCGGTCAGCCACGACTGCTGAATATTCTCTGCCGTATCGATCAGATAAGCAGGGGTATCATGCTTTTCAGCCAACTCGCGCAGACGATTGGAATTTGAGCTGTTCTTCGCGCCAACCACCAGCATTAACTGACATTTGGCTGCCAGATCACGCACTGCATCTTGACGGTTCTGGGTCGCATAACAGATATCGTCTTTCCGTGGCCCTTCAATATTCGGGAAGCGCACACGTAAAGCATCTATCACCTCGGCGGTATCATCGACGCTCAATGTAGTTTGGGTGACGTAGCACAGATGAGTTTCATTTTTCACAGGCAAGGAGGCTACGTCAGCAGGCGACTCTACTAAATGGATCGCACCATCAGCATTACTGTACTGCCCCATGGTGCCTTCCACTTCCGGATGTCCTGCATGACCAATCAGCACGCACTCATGGCCTTTACGGCTAGCGCGGGTGACTTCCATATGCACTTTAGTCACCAGCGGACAGGTGGCATCAAATATCTTCAGGCCACGTGATTTAGCTTCCTGCCGCACCGCCTGACTTACTCCATGGGCACTAAAGATGACAATACTGTCATCGGGGATTTCAGACAGTTCTTCGACAAAAACAGCACCGCGATCGCGCAAGCCATCAACTACATATCGGTTATGCACCACTTCATGGCGCACATATATAGGCGGCTGAAAGATATCTAAAGCACGCTCAACAATGCTGATGGCGCGATCAACACCAGCGCAAAAACCGCGGGGATTGGCGAGTAAGATCTTCATGATTTAGCCTCTGGCTGAGCCACAGTAATAACTTCGACATCAAAGGTAATCGTTTGACCAGCCAATGGGTGATTAAAGTCCACGGTGATCGACTCACCCGCCACGGCGCGAATAATGCCGGGAAGTTCAGCTCCGTTCGGCTGTGAGAAAGTCATTATCGCTCCCTCTTCTGGCGCCAAATCTGCGGGAAATTTACTGCGTTCAACATGATGTATCAGATCGGGGTTTGACAAGCCAAAAGCATCTTCCGGCTTAAGCTCAAACGCTTTTTGTTCGCCAGCACTCATACCAAGCAGACATTGCTCAAATGCAGGCGTTAGCGAGCCATCGCCCATCACCAGCTTGGCTGGTTGCTGGTTCAACTTGGTTGTTTCTGCAACCGAGCCATCGGCCAGTTTTAAGGTAAAATGCATCACTACTTCAGAATGTGGATCAATCACAGCCTTACTCATGACTTGCCTTTTGCTTCTTCATGTCTTGATTCACCTTTCAGCGCATCCAGGATCAACAATACAGCACCGATGCAGATGGCACTGTCGGCAATATTAAATGCAGGCCAATGCCAGTTGCCGATATAGAAATCGATAAAATCGATAACATAGCCGAGATACACCCGATCGATCAGGTTACCTATCGCACCACCCAGCACCAGTGAAAAGCTCACGCTTTGCAGCAGCATGTGACGGGAAATACCTTTGAGCCAATAGAGCAGTACTCCACTGATGGCAAAAGCGATAAATGCAAAAAACCAACGTTGCCAACCTCCCGCATCACTTAAAAAGCTAAACGCAGCACCTTCGTTATGAACATAAGTCCACTGTAGATAGGGAATAAACTCTACTGTTTCGCGATAAGTAAAGGTGTTGGCCACCCACAATTTAGTGGCCTGATCGGCGATCACGATGACAAGCGCCAGCCAGAGCCAGCGCAAACCAGTTTCCTGCCATGCTAACTTAGGCGAATTCACGAACTTCCCCTTCTCCAGTCACGTTGGTGATACAACGAGAGCAGATAGTCGGATGCTCAACGCTCTCTCCGACATCCTCACGGTGATGCCAGCAACGCTCACATTTCTCTCCGGCAGAACGGGCAACACCCACTTTCAGGCCTTCAACCTCACAATCGACGGCATCCGCCGGAGCGTCAGCCAATGGCATGACCGCAGCCTTTGAGGTCAACAACACAAAGCGCAACTCATCGCCAAGCTTGTCTAGTTCTCCCGCCAATGCTTCGTTGGCGTACAAAGTCACTTCAGCTTGCAGAGCGCCACCGATAGTCTCTTCGCGGCGTGCAGCTTCCAGCGCCTTGTTGACGTCATTACGGATCTCGATGATCTGTTGCCAGAAAGTATTATCCATCGCGATCCCTGAAGCAGGTAAACTCGCTAAATCATCGAACCAGGTATCAGTGAAAACAAACTCACCGCGCTCGCCTGGCAACAATGCCCAGATCTCATCAGCGGTAAAACTCATGATCGGAGCCATCCACCGCACCAAGCCTTCAGCGATCAAGTAGAGTGCTGTTTGACAGGAGCGACGAGCAACGCTGTCTGCTTTCGCGGTATATTGACGATCTTTAATCACATCCAGATAGAGGCTACCCAACTCGATTGAGCAGAAATGCATCAGCTTCTGTACCACTAGGTGGAACTGATAGCTGTCATAAGCTTCCAGGATCTCGGCTTGCAGATCAGCAGCTCGCCCCACGACCCAGCGGTCGAGCGCCACCATATCTTCTAAAGCGACCTGATCTTTCTTCGGATCAAAGCCATTTAGATTAGATAGCAAGAAGCGGGCGGTATTACGGATACGACGATAAGAATCAGCGGAACGCATCAGGATCTCATCGGAAACCGTCATCTCAGCAGAATAGTTAGCAGAGGCGACCCACAAGCGCAGAATATCCGCTCCCAGCTTGTTCACCACTTTTTGTGGCGACATCACGTTACCGAGAGACTTAGACATTTTGCGTCCCTGACCATCAACGGTAAACCCGTGCGTCAGCACTTGACGATAAGGCGCATGCCCTTTCATCGCTACAGAGGTCTTCAGTGACGACTGAAACCAACCGCGATGTTGATCTGAGCCTTCCAGATACAGATCGGCAGGCCCGCCTAAATAATCACGGTCATCGACGACTGCCGCATGGGTTACACCAGAGTCAAACCAAACGTCTAACGTGTCAGTCACTTTGCGATACTGTTCTGCACCCTCTTCACCGAGTAGTTCAGCAGGATCTAAATCGAACCAGGCTTGGATCCCCTCTTTCTCGACACGTTCAGCCACTTCGCCCATCAAACGAATAGCGTCTGGGTGCAGCTCGTTAGTGTCTTTATCAACAAACAGGGCAATTGGCACCCCCCAGGTACGCTGGCGTGAGATACACCAGTCAGGGCTGCCCTCAACCATTCCTTCGATACGACTCTGGCCCCAATCTGGTAACCATTCCGTCTTCTTGATCTCATTCAAGGCGGCGGCACGCAAACCCGCCTGCTCCATGCTGATAAACCACTGTGGTGTAGCACGGAAGATAATCGGTGTTTTGTGACGCCAGCAGTGTGGATAACTGTGCTCATACGCATGGTGATGCAACAGCGCATTACGTTCACTCAGCACATCAACCACATCGGCGTTAGCTTTAAACACATGCTTGCCAGCAAAAAATTCTGTATCAGGTAGGAACACGCCATTACCGCCCACCGGATTAACCACCTCGAGGTCATACTTTTTACCGACCACGAAGTCATCCTGACCGTGCCCTGGCGCGGTATGCACGCAGCCAGTACCGGAATCAGTAGTCACATGATCGCCAAGGATCAGCGGCACTTGACGATCATTGAAAGGGTGTTGTAACGACAACAATTCCAGATCGGCCCCTTTGGCATAACCCAAAGCATGAAAATGTTGGATGCCATAGCGATCCATGGCTGACTGCAACAGGTCATGGGCGAGGATTAACCGCTCTTTACCCTGCTCACCTTCAATCTGCACCAGGACATATTCAAGATCAGGATGCACAGCTACCGCTTGGTTAGCCGGCAAAGTCCATGGGGTGGTCGTCCAGATAACAGCTGAGATGGTACCTTCACCCACATGACCTTCAGGGTGATCAAATTTTGCTTCCACTGCCGCAGTATCAATCACAGCAAACTTCACATCGATGGCAGGCGACTGCTTATCTTTGTATTCCACTTCCGCTTCAGCCAGTGCTGAGCCACAGTCTGTACACCAGTGCACAGGCTTCGAGCCTTGCTGCAGATGACCGTTCTCGATGATCTTACTCAACGACCGAATGATATTGGCTTCAAAGCGGAAATCCATGGTCAAGTAGGGGTTCTGCCATTCGCCCAAAACGCCTAGGCGGATAAAGTCTTCACGCTGACCATCCACCTGCTTTTTGGCGTATTCACGGCATTTTTGACGAAACTCAGCGGCGCTCACTTTTACGCCCGGCTTACCGACCTTTTTCTCTACCTGCAGCTCAATAGGCAAACCGTGACAATCCCACCCCGGTACGTATGGCGCATCAAAGCCGGACAGAGTTTTCGACTTCACAATAATATCTTTGAGGATCTTATTAACTGAGTGACCAATATGAATATCGCCGTTGGCATATGGAGGGCCATCATGAAGAATAAACTTCTTGTGGCCAGCACGGGCTTCGCGGATCGCTTGATATAAGCCTTTTTGCTGCCATTGCTGCAAAGTTTTTGGCTCACGCTGTGCCAGGTTACCCCGCATCGGAAAAGCCGTTTCAGGCAAATTCAGTGTCGCTTTATAGTCAGTCATCTAAGTTCCGATCCCTCATGCAAGAGGCTTTCTGTGTTCGCAGTATTAAATCCGAGTGCCCAAACCATCGGCAAAACAAGCTTTGGCCTGTTTGACATCTAACTTGATTTGAGCTGTTAACTGTTCAAATGCTTCAAATTTTATTTCATCGCGCAACTTGCTTAGAAGTTGCACTTCAATCCTTTGGCCGTAAAGATCACCTGCATAATCAAACAGGTGCACCTCTAGCCGAGCCTGCTGTCCATTCATTGTTGGACGATAGCCAATATTAGCGACACCATCGCAATCAGGCTCTCCATTAAACAACCTAACCTTGACGGCAAATACGCCAGAAAGCGCAGCTTTATGCCGCTTCAAAGCCAGATTGGCTGTAGGAAAACCGAGTAAGCGGCCTTTCTTGTCACCATGACTGACACGGCCACTGATACTGTAGGGGCGGCCAAGCATGGTAGCTGCTTTATCCAATTGGCCATCGGCTAACGCCTGACGGATCAATGTGCTGCTTATTCGCTGTTGCTGCAAACGAAAGCTTTGTGTGCTTTCCACGCCAAAGCCGTAACGCTGTCCGGCCTCAACCAGCATTTTAAAATCACCGCGGCGTGCTTTGCCGAAACAAAAGTCATCCCCCACAACCAAATGCCTTACCCCCAGCTTTTCGACCAGTAGTTCACGTACAAATTGCTCTGGTTCCATACTCGCCAAACGACGAGAAAAGGTAATGCAGAGAATACGTGCCACAGCCAATTCGCTGAGCTGAACCACTTTCTCAGTCAGGCTGCACAAGCGAGGCGGTGCCAGATCTGGTTGAAACAGTTCCTGAGGTTGCGGTTCAAAGGTCATCACGGTCACAGGTAGCGACAACTCTCTTCCCTTATCCGCAAGGGACTGAATAACTGCCTGATGCCCTAAGTGCACACCGTCGAAGTTACCGATAGTTAGTACACAGCCATGATGCTGCGGCAATATATTATGCGCACCGCGGATCAGCTCCATTACTGCCCTAACCTTCTAACGACCCAAACCGCGGGATTATATACCACTCTTCCCATAGGATCAGCTTCCATGGGCAGCCAAGTGCCGAGGACGTATACCAAGCAACAGTAAAGCCAAGAGATAAACCACACCACCGCCAACGATAAGACCCGCTAGAGTCATCACTCGAGCCCCAAAATCCATCGCTATCCATTCCGCTTCAACCGGTTTCATCCAGTTAATCAGTACTGCCATCAACACCGCGGAGAGAATCATTTTGCTAAGAATGATTAGTGTTGCTGGTTGTAATTGAAAAACATCCAGCTGTTTCAGGCCGCGATAGAGTAACCCGGCATTCAACGTTGCCGAAAGACTGGTGGCGATAGCCAGACCAACATAACCAAATGGGATGGCAAAAATCAGATTAAAGAGCATGTTGCTAGCCATAGCGATGATGCCGTAACGTACCGGAGTTTTAGTATCCTGGCGGGCGTAGTAACCCGGAGCCAACACTTTCACGAGCATAAAGCTGACTAAACCGCTGCCATAGGCGATTAAGCTGTAACTGGCCATACGGCTGTCATTGACATCAAAAGCCCCGTGCATAAACAGCACCATAAGCATCGGTTGTGCCAGCACGATTAAACCAAAAGCGGCAGGAAAGCCGAGGCAGCACACCGTCCGCACGCCCCAATCAACGGTTGCCGCAAATGCCTCTTTGCCGGCAGAGACATGGCGCGAAGAGAGGTGCGGCAAGATAACCGTGGCGATAGCAATACCAAATAAACCCAATGGGAACTCAAGCAAACGGTCCGAGTAGTAGAGCCAACTGATCGAGCCGGTCATCAGAAATGACGCGATCAAGGTATCAAATAGCAGATTAATTTGGCTGACAGAAACACCGAACAGCGCCGGGATCATCAGAGTTCGGATCTTTACCACCCCAGGCGTATTCCATCCCCATGAAGGCCGAACCAACATTTTGGCTCTAATCAGAAACGGGATCTGAAAAGCAAACTGCACCATACCGCCGAAAAATACACCCCAAGCCAATCCCATTTCGGGTTGCTCTAACGAAGGAGACACCCAAAGTGCAAAACTGATAATAACGACGTTAAGAAACACTGGCGTAAATGCCGCCACGGCAAACTTACCCAAACTATTGAGCACCGCGCCCGACAACGCAGTAAAGGTAATAAACCAGAGATAGGGAAAAGTGATCTGCAGCAGCAGCGAAGCTCGCTCAAACTTCCCCGCGTTGGGGCCATCATTTACCCAGTCGAGAAACCAGCCGGTACCAAAGATCGCGGTCACCACTGGCGCACCAATCACACCGCACAAGGTTACTATGGTTACCAATACACCGAGCGTACCAGACACTTTAGCAACCAAGGCTTGCACATCACTGAGCTCCCCCTTCTCTTTGGTCTCAGTGAATACAGGCACAAAAGCTTGAGCAAACGCGCCTTCAGCAAATAGACGGCGAAGAAAATTGGGGATCTTATTGGCAAAGAAAAATACATCCGCCTCAGCCTTTGCCCCCAGCAGATTTGCAATCACAACATCACGTACCAAGCCAAGCACACGGCTGACTAATGTCATTGCACTAACGATGGCGCCAGAACGCAGCAAACTCTTACCCACGAACACTCCCTGAACGAAACTAGAACTTCAGCTACCCAGCGGCAAAGATTGCTGATAGAATTCCGCGCCATCTTAGCGCTGCTTTGCAAAGGAAACCAATACTGATTTCCTCAGCAAAAAGTGTTGATTGACTTTTGGTCGAAAAAGGAATACCCTCCTCGGCCTTTTGATAAACCCTCTGAACAAGTTTTAGGAGTCAACTTTGGCTAACATCAAGTCAGCTAAAAAGCGCGCAGTGCAGTCGGAGAAGAACCGTAAGCACAATGCTAGCCGTCGTTCAATGCTTCGTACTTACCTGAAGAAGGTAATTGTTGCAATTGAAGCTGGTGACAAAGCAGCTGCTCAAACAGCATTCGTAAGCGCACAACCTATTCTGGACCGTGCAGCAGCTAAAGGCCTGGTACATAAGAATAAAGCAGCCCGTCACAAGGCTCGCCTGAATTCTAAAATCCAAGCGCTGTAAGCGAAAAGAATTCGTCATTAAAAAAACCGGCCTCGGCCGGTTTTTTTATATCTGCAGATCCCTACCTTGTACATTACCACTTAACTCAACTTGCCACCTCAAACCGCCGTGGCCAGATCTGGCAAATTGGTGTCTCGATGAGCTGATCACAAAATTCAGGCATTAAAAAATCGGCCTTAGCCGATTTTTTTTAACAGGATGCGTATGCTCTCCTGCTGGCACACTAAGCAGCTTATTTAGGCTGCAGCAGCCTCTACAGGCTGTTCACAGTACATGCTATGCAACAGTGAAATCATCTGGCCAACTTCTATACTTGCCAGAGAATAATAGACTGTCTGTGCTTCTTTGCGCGTCTTCACCAAACCATCCCGGCGAAGCCATGCCAAGTGCTGCGATAACGCAGACTGACTCAAGTCTACTAATCTTGCGAGCTCTCCAACTGATAATTCACCATCATGTAGATGACACAGTATGTAGAGGCGCCGTTCATTTGCCATTGCCTTCAGCAGCTTCACCGCGGGTGCCGAATTGGTTCTTATTTGATCCAGGTTCATCTCCCTTCCCAGTACCTTATTTGCCGAAAAAGTGACACTATTCTATCAAGGAATCGTCAAAAAAACAGGAAAAAGCGTCATTTTTTTGTCGCATCGGTCACGTTAGCATCAAGTAAATCAAAATATCAGCGTCTAGTCATTTAACCGTCACCTCAATGTCACTACTTTTTCACATCCACTTTCTATCTTTCGATCAGCTTCCGAAAGAGAGGAAAAGTGACATGACAACACGAACGGTGCTCCATCACTACAGGGCGATTTGGTTATCAGATATTCATCTGGGTAGTCGAGATTGCCAGGCCAGTTACCTGCTCTCTTTTCTTCGTAGCATGAAAACTGACACACTATTTTTAGTCGGTGATGTCATTGATTTGTGGGCACTTAAAAAAAGGAGCTACTGGCCGGAGTCTCACCAAGCAGTACTCCATGAACTCGCCAAGCTAGCAAAAAATGGTACCCGAGTGATCTACATACCCGGGAATCATGATGAAGACCTAAGAGCCTTCACTCAGCTTCCCTTACTAGGTTTAGAGCTACACCTGCAATATGACTACACGACTCATCAGGGCAAAAAATTGTTACTGGTACATGGTGACCAATTTGACGCAGCGGTGAAATGTGGCCCTTT
The DNA here is from genome assembly GCF_003336225.1 of Corallincola holothuriorum. Classification (NCBI taxonomy): domain Bacteria; kingdom Pseudomonadati; phylum Pseudomonadota; class Gammaproteobacteria; order Alteromonadales; family Psychromonadaceae; genus Corallincola; species Corallincola holothuriorum. The sequence continues at coordinate 160,200 of NZ_QPID01000009.1, read as the reverse complement.
AACCACTTGGTTTGGTGATCGGGCCTATGACTTTTTGTTATGGCTAAATCGTAAAACTAATCAACAGCGCCGGAATTTTGGCTTTAGCTACTTTTCCCTCGCCAGTTATCTAAAACAGAAAAGTCGTAAAGCTGCACAAGCCATTGCGCGATTTGAGCAAGCAGCTATCCACGAAGCTAAGCGCCGCGGCTATGATGGCATTGTCTGCGGTCACATCCATGTGCCCCGTTTGCGCCATGAAGATGGCATCATCTATATGAATGATGGTGACTGGGTTGAAAGCTGCACAGCTTTAGTGGAGCAGCGCAATGGCGATCTTGAGCTATTACATTGGAGTGACCAGACACAGCAATTGGCTGAACTACCCATAAATCATCAAGCAGCTTAGTCTGTCGCCATGAGTCGCCAACACTGACATATTACTGCAAGAAAAACGCATCATTTCCGTCATCAACAGCAATTAACTTGTGAGCAGGAGATACCAACGGAAATAACGCTATGTTGTCAGTCGAAAAGCTGATCAATGAACACTACCCGAAACTGCAAGATAAACCCTGGCTGCATAAACCGGTCAAGGCGATGCTGCGCACTCTACTCAACGAACAAGAGTTCATCCGTTTCTCCGATGACTATCCGCATCTGCGAGGATTGGCGCTAATTGAGCAGATATTTGAACACTTTAACTTCACTTACACGGTCAAAGAGAATGAGCGGATCCGTATCCCCTCTTCCGGCCGAGTCGTTATCATTGCTAACCATCCCATTGGCTCTCTTGATGGTTTGGCATTGCTCCACTTAGTGAGCACCATACGTCAGGACGTAAAAGCGGTCGCTAACGAACTACTTTATAGTCTAGAGCCGCTTAGGGATCTGCTATTACCTGTTAACGCTATGGGTGGGGGCAGTAAACAAGCCCAACTGCGTTCAATCAGTGAATACCTCGACAACGAGGGCGCCATAATTATCTTCCCGGCGGGGGAAGTATCGCGGCTTAGGCCACAAGGGGTCAGAGACACACGTTGGCAAGGCGGTTTCTTGCGGATCGCCAGCCAAACTCAGTCACCCGTCGTTCCTGTGTTTATCAAAGGCAGAAACTCCGCGCTATTTTATGGCACCTCAATGCTATACAAGCCGCTTTCGACCCTATTGTTAGCAAAAGAGATGTTTCGCCAATCCAGTGGCTCTTTGTCATTAGTTATCGGAGATCCTATCCCTTTCGATGCGTACAAGGGTGATCAACTTGCTCGCCGGGCGAAGGTAAAACTGTTTAAACGTCATCTTTACCGCATCGGTAAGAACCAAAGCCCGCTATTTCGCACTGAAACAGCCATTGGTCACCCTGAGAATAGGAGCTACCTGCAGCAAGCCTTAAAAGCCTGTGAACTCTTGGGAGCCACACCTGACGGCAAGCAGATCTTACTTTACAAGGCTGGGGTTAATTCGACCATCATGCGGGAGCTAGGACGGTTAAGAGAAATCGCCTTTCGCGCTGTCGGTGAAGGAACAGGTCGCAAGCGGGATCTGGATAAATATGACAACTACTATGAGCACCTATTACTTTGGGATCCTAATGATCTAGAGATCGCCGGTGCCTACCGCCTTGCACCGACGGCAAAAATCGTTGCTGAACAAGGTATCAAGGGGTTGTATACCAGTTCGCTGTTCAGCTTTGACAAAGAGATGAGCCCCTATCTCGCCAAAGGGTTGGAGTTAGGCCGTAGCTTTGTCCAGCCTCGCTACTGGGGCAGACGTTCTTTGGACTATCTATGGCACGGCATTGGCGCATATATCAGCCGCTATCCCGAATGCCGTTATCTGTTTGGCCCTGTCTCTATCAGCAAAGAGATGCCAACCGCAGCACGGGATCTGATGATCCAGTTTTACCTGCAATACTTCGGCTCAGCATCGCAAATAGCAAGATCCCACCATCCCTATCGCGTTGCCGAAAATAGTCAGCTAGGAGTGACATTTTCCGGTGAAAACTACATCGAAGAGTTTGCTCTACTCAAAAACATGCTAGCGAACATGGGGTGCAGCGTACCGACCCTCTATAAACAGTACAGCGAAGTATGCGAGCCGGGTGGCGTGCGGTTCCTAGACTTTGGTATCGATCCTGAGTTCGCCGCCTGCATTGATGGCCTGGTGTTGGTAGATACCCATCTATTGAAAGAGAAGCGGCGTCAACGCTATATGCCAGATGCAGCGTTGGCCGAGCCAGCAACGCCTAACTCACCCAAAACGGCATTACCGATGCAATAGCGCATTAAAAAAGGCTCCAACCATGGAGCCTTTTAGCAAGCGGCTTGTGCAACAAACTAATCGGCGATCACCTCAAACATAGGTTGGTCATCCAGTAAGGCAACAACCTCTGCGATACGCTGGATCGTATTGCTGTTCAGACGAATGCCTTGATTAAGCATGATCTTCCCTTCTTTGGTTGTCACAGGCGCAGCCAATACCATGCCCTCTTCGAGGTGCTCCAGAGTAACCTTTTGTGGCTGCCCAACAGGTAGCTCATCGGCCTCTAGCGGCTCAACCACATCGGTACGGATCACCTCGTAACCTATCCTTGGGCGAGCCTTAAATTCGGCATTAATCGCTTCTGAGATCTTGTGAACCAGCTGCTCAGGTTTTGCCGGTTTAGCAACTATGCCATTCACATCCAGCGCGATAGCCGTGCCCAATACACTCGCCTCGGTATGGCTGGTCACCACTAACACCGGTGTTGCACTGGACAAGCCGGTCTGGTTACAACGGATACGTTTGACCAACTCAAGGCCATTCATACCGTCCATCTCAATATCAACCAATACCAGATCGATATTGCCCGCTTCCAGCATCGCCAGCGCTATCTCTGCACTTTGCGCAGTTTCAACATGGTGCAGCCCCAGCTGATTTAACACCCCAGCCATCATGTGAAGAATAATCGGTTGATCATCAACCGCTAATACTCTCAGTTCACTTAACGTCTTGTTTAAGCTCATGACAACTCCTACGCCGGCGCTTTAAATAGCGACGGGGGCTTTAATATGGGGATGGGATTCGTAACCAACAATCTCAAAATCGTCAAACTTATAGTCAAATATCGACGCTGGACGGCGTTTAATATTCAACTTAGGCAACGCTAACGGCTGCCGTGTCAACTGCAGCTTCGTCTGTTCGATATGATTAGAATAGAGGTGCGTATCCCCTCCAGTCCAAACAAAATCGCCCACCTCTAAGTCGCACTGTTGCGCCACCATATGGGTCAGCAAAGCATAACTGGCAATATTAAACGGTAGGCCGAGGAAGACATCACAACTACGTTGGTAAAGCTGACAGGAGAGTTTGCCGTCTGCCACGTAAAACTGAAACAGCGCATGGCATGGTGCCAAAGCCATCTTATCCAACTCTCCGACATTCCACGCCGACACGATGATACGGCGAGAATCAGGATCTTGCTTTATCTGCTCAATCACTCGACTGATCTGATCAACATGGCCACCATCAGGTGTTGGCCAACTGCGCCATTGCGCACCGTAAACAGGCCCAAGGTTACCCTCATCATCAGCCCACTCATCCCAAATAGAAACACCGTTTTCTTTTAAATAAGCGGTATTCGTGTCGCCTTGTAAGAACCAAAGCAACTCATGAATAATTGAGCGAAGGTGCAGTTTTTTGGTTGTAACCAAAGGAAAACCATCAGCCAAATTAAAACGCATCTGGTGGCCAAAGATAGAGAACGTACCGGTACCAGTGCGGTCATCTTTACGAGTTCCCTGCGCCAGCAGAGTCTGCATCAAATCTAAATACTGTTTCATAAATCCTACGTCTATGACTTAGCGGCTGCAGGAGCAGCACGTAACATCAGGTATGCGCCATATATTATCATGGGAAGCGAGAGCAATTGTCCCATCGTGATCATATTCATCAACACTCCCAAGTGTGCATCCGGCTCACGCACATATTCAACCAGGAAGCGGAAGCTGCCGTAGCCCAGCAGAAATAAACCTGCGACAGCGCCAGGCTTCCGAGTTTTCGATGAAAACCACCAAAGCAGCGTAAATAGCACCACACCTTCCAGGGCGAATTGATACAGCTGCGAAGGATGGCGCGGTACCCCGCCAGACGCAGGATCAGGAAAGATAATCGCCCATGCCACGTCACTCTGACGCCCCCATAGTTCGCTGTTAATAAAGTTACCCAGGCGCCCCAACCCTAAACCGATAGGGATCAATGGTGCGACAAAGTCAGCCACCTGCCAAAAGGTTTTCTGCTCTTTTCGGGCACGCCAAAACATCGCGGCTATAACCCCTAATAAGCCACCATGGAAAGACATACCGCCTTCCCAGATACGGAACAAATAGAGCGGGTTATCCAAAAACAGATCGAAATGATAAAACAACACATAGCCAATCCGCCCACCAAGGATCACCCCGAGAAAGCCATAAAAGAGTAAGTCACCAACCTGCTCTTTCGTCCACACGGAACCAGGCTTTTGCGCACGATAATTGGCCAATAGCATGGCGGCAGCAAATCCCAGCAGGTACATCATCCCATACCAACGTATAGACAGTGGCCCAATAGAAAAAATCACTGGGTCAATCTTAGCTAACACCATAAACTCATCGGCCATGTAACGATCCAATCTCTAAAACAGGAGTAATTTAACAGCAACCAAGAGCAACATGATTGCGACGATCTTTTTTAACCTACGTGTTGGCCAACGACTCGCCAACTTGGCACCTAACGGAGCACTAAACAACGCAGTGATAGCAATACCTAACACTGCGGGCAGATATACATAGCCAATACTGAATTCAGGCAAGTGGCTCACCTGCAATCCACTACTTATGTAACCCAGCGTACCCGCAGCGGCGACGATAATACCACAGCATGCCGAAGCGCCTATTGCGCGTTTCATGATCATACCGTGACTGCTCAAGTAGGGAACCAATAGCGTACCACCAGCGATCCCCAACAGTGCCGAAACACCACCAATGATCGTTGTTGCAACAAGCACATGGAACTTCCGATAGGGCTTACTCTGTTCACTCTTAGCTTGGCGTTGATCCAGCCACATGCGAATACTCATAGCGCCCGCAAACAGGGCAAACGCGAGCTCCAAAAACCAAGCAGGGATAAGTGCAGCCAAATAGCCAGCCATTAAGGCACCGCTGGCTAAACCAGACAACAGCAGCGGAATATTTTGCCACGGCACGTTACCCAATCGAGCATGGGCCAGGCAGGAAGAGAGTGAGGTGATAATGACCGCTGCGAGTGAACTGGCCAATGACATTGTCATCAGGTAGTCAGGCTGCACGCCCGCAAGTGGTAGAAGCAGATAAAAAACCGGCACTAATACCAGCCCACCACCAATACCCAGCAGGCCTGAGATAGCGCCCACTAAAACGCCCACAGGTAGCGAGCAGAGCAAAATAAATAATGCAGAAGACACTGGGACTATTTACCCGCGCGAACCAAACCACCCAGCCCTAATGTCTCAAGATGTTGTGACATGACACGCCTCACATCATTGGGAGACTCTAATGCCAGCACTTGATCTAAAACTTGTTTCGACTGGTCAAGGCGCGCTTTACGGATCACCCACTTAATTTTAGGAATGTTGTGAATGTTCATACTCAGTTGGCGATAGCCCATTGCCATCAAAAGCAATGCGCCGGCAGGCTCACCAGCCAATTCACCACACAAGCTCACTGGAATTCCGCACTTATGCGCTTGATCAAAAATATGCTTCAGTGCCAGCAATACCGCTGGGTGGTAGGAATCATAAAGCTCGGCTACACGGGAGTTATTCCGATCGACCGCCAACAGATATTGGGTCAAATCGTTAGATCCAACAGAAATGAAATCTACGCGAGACGCCAACGCTGGCAGTTGATAAATAATCCCAGGCACTTCGATCATCACACCGATTTTAGGCCGAGCTAACAGTTGATCGTTACCCTGCGCAGCGATCTCTTCGCTCACCTCACGGTAAGCTTGCCGAGTTAAGCGCAATGCTTCATCGACTTCACTGATACTGGTGATCATGGGGAACATGATATTCAGGCTATCCATACCCAAGTTAGCCCGCAGCATGGCGCGGATCTGCACCAGAAAGATCTCCGGATGATCCAGCGTCATTCGGATCCCACGCCACCCCAAGAAAGGGTTATCCTCATTGATAGGGAAATAAGGTAACGATTTATCCCCCCCCACATCTAAGGTGCGCATGGTGACAGGGCGGCCACAGTAACTTTGCAGCACTTTACGGTAGATATTGAACTGCGCCTCTTCCGATGGAAAACGATCCTCCATCATAAATGGGATCTCGGTACGATAGAGGCCAACACCATCGGCGCCAGAACTGTGTGCAATATCGGTATCAGCACTTAAACCCGCATTCAGATGAATACGGACTTCAAAACCATCAGGGGTGGTGGCGCTCAGATCGGCTTGCTTGGTATAGACGCTGCGCAGTTCATCTTCTTCGCCAATCAGCCGGCGATATTCACTCAGAACAGCTTCATTCGGCGAGACATAAAGTTCGCCGCTATAGCCATCAATAATAAGCTCTAAACCATCCAATTGCGCAACGGGGACTTCTTCAATACCCAGCAGCGCCGGTACCCCCATCGCTCGCGCCAAGATAGCTGCGTGGGAGTTATTCGAACCACGCATCGACAGTAAACCGGCAAGCTTACGCCTTGGGATCTCGGCTAACATCGACGCAGTGACCTCTTCTGCCACCAGGATCACTTCATCTTCAAGTTGCCGTTGATCGCGTTTATTCGGGTTAAGCTGCGCCAGCAGCCGCTGTCCCAGATCTCTAACATCACTGGCACGCTCACGAATATAAGGATCTGTCATCGCTTCAAACTGATCCACGAAACCTAGCAGCACCTTCTTCACAGCCGATTGCGCAGCCAGCCCTTGCTCGATCTCCGCTTCGACAGCATCGGCAATTGAGGCATCTTGCAGCATCTGCTGGTACATCTCGAAGATGGCAGCGACTTCAGGACTCACCAGTTCGGTCATACGATTGGCCAGCACCCGCAACTCCTGCCGAGTGGATGCCAACGCATGTATAAAGCGTTTGAGTTCAGCGTCTTTATCTTCTGCTTGAACAATGGGTACAGATTCCAAGCGATAGCTTGGCTCAGCAACAAACGCACGGCCAATAACCACACCAGGCGAGCCGGGTACCCCTTTAAGGGTTTTCACCCAACGCCGCTGACGTCCACTCGCCCGTTCAAGCACCCCACGCGCTTCTGCATGGGCAATAACCGTCGCCAACTGCGCCGCTAGGGTAACAAGAAATGACTCTTCGTTAGCACTGAACTGGCGGGCATCTGCATGCTGTACCACCAAGACACCCAACACTTTGCGGTGATGAATAATCGGTGTACCGAGGAATGCACAGAGCGTATCTTCTTTTGCTTCCGGGAAGAATTTAAAGCGAGGGTGTTGTTGCGCATTTGCCACGTTAATCGGCTCTTCTCGCTGTCCGACTAACCCAACTAAGCCTTCAGAGAATCCGATAGTGACTTGACCAACCGCAGCCTGTTCAAGTCCATCGGTGGCCATCAAGAGAAATTGTTGCTGCTCATAATCCGCTAAGTAGACAGAACAACAATCAACCGACATGGCGGCTTTGGTTTCAGCCGCCAACAGGTCTAGCGCATGCTCAAGATCGGAGGTTTGATTAACCTGCTGAACAATTCTTCGCAGCGTGGTCAACATCTCCATAGCAAAAACGCTCCTCTATCTATTCCGTCTACGTGGCCGCCGCTTATGCGAAGGCGGCTGAGCAGCAATGGCGAACTCTTTCATTGCGCGGCGATACACTTCCCGCTTAAAAGAGACGACCTGTCGAACCGGATACCAAAAACTCACCCAACGCCAACCATCAAATTCGGGGTGATGGCTTGCCTTGAGGTTAACGGCATCCTCTTTAGATTCCAGTCGAAGTAAAAACCAGCGTTGCTTCTGGCCAATACACATTGGAGATGAATCTCGCCTGATTAACCGCTTGGGTAGTTTGTAACGCAACCAGTTTTTGGTTGTCGCAATAATCTTAACGTCTTGCGGCTTTAACCCTACTTCTTCGTAGAGTTCTCGAAACATCGCCTGTTCAGCGGTTTCCCCTTCGTTTATACCACCTTGAGGAAACTGCCAGGAGTGTTGTCCAAAGCGACGCGCCCAAAACACTTGACCCAATCGGTTACAGATGACGATACCGACATTCGCGCGGTAGCCTTCTGAATCGATCACAATTCGCTGTATCCAGCTAAAAAACTTACATGTTTCGATTGTTCCACAATCAGTGGGTGGCGGCAATCATCCATTTCTGCAATAAGACCTGAGTCTCAGTGGATAAAATCAAGGCAAAAGGAAAGTTGTTCACAGAAGCAACGAATGCGATGAGAACTAATACACAATTTCTGTGAGTAAAACTGTGTTCTATCCTGTGGATAAAAATATCTGATGAAATTAAACGACAGGCAACAAAACTCAAACCACAAACTGGAAAGTATATTTTTTCCTTTAATATCAGAAACAAAAAAGCAGTTGAATGATCTTTTTTGACGATCAAAGATCGTTTCGAGGTGATCGAATCAGATCGAAAAGTTGCCCACAAAAAGATCAGAACAAAAATCAACCACAGTTGGTTTATCCACAAGCCATCTGGTTAGATAGTGAACCAAGAACCAGAGTTTGCTGCGCAACAGCAAATGTTGCGCAAGTATATCGTTGAGATATGGCGTTAATCTCGAGTTATCCAGAATTACTGTGGATAATCATGTGAGCAACTTACCTAAACTAAGTGAATAGTCTTTATAACTCGCAGTGAAAGCCATAACAAACACTAATAAAACAACACAAAATCAGCCAGTTAAAAAGATACTTGCCAGTTCAAACATAACCGCTGGTGAAGAAACAGCCATAGTTTTATGCTACCCTACTGCTTCACTTTTAACGTGAGTATCCACAGTGCAACCTCGTCCATCCGCGCCAACATCCCTTGATATATTAATTGCTCGCGCCGAAGCCATCGCTGGGCTTTCCTTGGCAGAGCTCGCGGAGCACTACAGCATCCAAATGCCGAAAAACCTGACCAGAGAAAAGGGCTGGGTCGGGCAACTAATTGAGTACGCTTTAGGCGCCGACGCAGGCTCCAGGCCGGAACCTGACTTCACCAAGCTCGGAGTCGAATTAAAGACCCTGCCAGTGAGTCACTTAGGTGAGCCGCTGGAAACCACCTATATCTGTGTCGCGCCGAGATTAGGACAAAGCGGTGTGTGCTGGCGACAATCACTCGTCTATAAAAAGCTAGCTCACGTGCTTTGGGTGCCAGTTGAAGCTGAACGACAACAGCCGTTACATGAACGCCGCATCGGCACGCCACTATTGTGGCAACCCACAGAACAACAGGAAGCCTTGCTGCAAGCGGACTGGGAAGAATTAATGGAGCTGATCGCGCTTGGACATTCAATCAGTGCACGCCATGGAGAATATTTGCAGCTCAGACCAAAAGCCGCTGACGGTTCAGTGACCACCAAAGCTTTTGATGATCAGGGCAAACCGATCCAGGCTCAACCGAAAGGGTTCTATTTGAAGAAAACCTTTACGCGCATGTTATTACAGCAAGCTTTTGTCACTGTTCCGATTTGAGTTTTGGCACGAATGATGAATAATTACACTAAAATGATGGGAATTTGACCGGTGTAATGAAAAATTCAATATTTGTACTTACACTGTTGCTAAGTCATTTTGCCGAGAAATGGATCCTAAGTTAGCTAAATGGAGGGGCATCACTATGTCCGTTAAGAAGCAGTTCCTAAAATCAAAGCCTGTAGTAAAGGTAACCTTTGAAGTAAGCAAAGAGGCCGCTCAAGACGCCAAAGATGTTTACTTACTTTGTGAACACAACGGTTGGCAGCGCGAACCGATGAAAGGCTTGAAAGCAGGTCATTTCAAGGCAACCGTCAATCTGCCAACAGATGAAAAAGCAGACTATGAATACCGCTTCTGCTTGGTTAAAGAAGACGGTACGGAAGTATTTGATAACGATTGGGAAGCTGAAAGTTATCGTCCTAGCCCCATGGGTGGAGATAACTCGGTCATCAGTGTTTCTGAGTAGATCACTGAGTACCACCTCAGGATAGAAACCGCCTTAATGGCGGTTTTTTTATCCTGTGGCACATACTGCTACAAAACAGCAGTGCCGCACCACCATTGTGCGCCAGCACCAAAGTGGTCGCTATTCAGGTTACAAAGTGAAGTTAAATAACTCGGCGTCGATGCAACGCTTTCTGCTCTCCATCACTGGGCATAAACGCCGCATCCACTAAATCATCAATAGTCAGCATAAAAGAAGGCATAAATTTCTCCATAAAGTAGCCAACCTCCGGCAGACGTTCACAATAGTCAGCCAACACCTTATCGAGCTTCTCTTTCGTTCCTTTGAATTCAGTATTGTTTGCCCGTAATTCTGACAATGCCTTAGCATAAGCAGACAAAATATCGGCCGCCTTAACAAATAGCCCCTCTTCACTGCCCTGCTCATGCTGTTGAATTAGCGGTCGATAGATATCAGCCATCTCCTCCGGCACCGTGTTTACCATCATGTCGCAAGCGATATGTTCCATTTCGCGGCATAGATTTAGCATTCTGTTATCACTGTACTTAATCAGGCTATTCACATCTTCGGTCAACACTTCCGGGCCATCGTGAAACAAGGCCAGGGTCGCTAATTTGTCTTCATTTACCTGAGGGCGGTCTGTGTAAACTGTATTGCGGATCACTCCTAGGCAATGCGCAAACATCGCAACCTGTAAACTGTGTTCAGCAACATTTTCAGAGCGGGTAGGATTCGATTTACTCCAGCGTTGGATGTTTTGCATGCGGGACATCAGAGCAAAAAACACATTTCGCATAACATACTTCCTTTAATCTCGAGCTAACTCAGACGAATGGTCTGCCACATAAAAGGCAGAAAAAGAGCGGCATTGGTAACATCATCTGTTCTCACTGCTGCATTAAAGACTAGAACAGCCATGGCTATCACTCCACCGAAACGTCGGACTAATCATCGATTTAGCCAACAATAACCACTAAGCTGTAGTTTTAACTACTCAGATCAGCCATGCCCAGTCACTTCGAAAAGAAATTTAGCCAGCCCTCTGCCATCTCATCGTTAATGGAAGACCTCAATCAAGGGGTGCAAAACGACCAGATGTTGATGCTAGGTGGTGGTAATCCGGCACAAATACCCGCCGTTAAGGCACTTTTTCAACGCCAAATCGAAGCGGCTGCCGAAGATCAAACTCTGCTGGAAGGACTAAGTAATTATGCCGGGCCGCTCGGTAAAGATAGCTTTCGCCAACATCTGGCAGAGTTACTTTCTAGTGTGTTCGACAGCGAGATACAGCCACAGCATATTGCCCTGACCAACGGTTCACAGAGCGCTTTCTTTGCCCTGGCCAACCTGTTCGCTGGACAGCGTGAGGATGGCTCGCTGAAAAAGATCCTGTTACCTATGTCACCGGAATATATTGGTTACAGCGATCTCGGGGTTAAAGATGACATTTTCACCAGCATTAAGCCGCAAATTAATCTTTTAGATAACCGCGAATTCAAATACCAGATCGATTTTGAACAGCTAGATATTACAGAAGATATCGGATTGGTGGTCACATCATGTCCAACGAATCCATCAGGCAATGTCCTAACCGAAACAGAACTTTCAGAGCTGGATCGTAGATGTCAGGCTGCCAACACGCCCCTGCTACTTGATTGCGCCTATGGTGCGCCATTTCCCAACATTGTGTTTTCAGAGCTTAAACTGCCCTTTAATGACAATGTGATCCTCTGTCTCAGCTTATCTAAACTCGGACTGCCTGGGGCGCGCTGCGGTATCATAGTCGCCGCTCCCAACATCATCAAAACATTAGCCAATCTTTCTGGCGTAATGAGTTTGGCGCCTGGCAATATCGGTCCTGTCATCGCCGAATCGATGGTAAGCAGTGGCGAGATAGTGAAAGTCAGTAATGAGTTAATACAGCCCTACTATCATGATAAAGCATGTTATTTGGCGGCAAAGCTTAAACAGGCGATTGACGATCCACGATTCCGGATCCACAAACCAGAAGGCGCTATCTTTCTCTGGTTGTGGTTCAAAGATCTGCCCATCAGTTCACAAGCACTTTACCTGCGCCTCAAAGAGAAGCGCTTAGTCGTGGTGGCAGGACAACATTTCTTTCCAGGTTTGCAGAGTGACTGGCGCCATCAGCAGGAGTGTGTTCGCCTCTCTTACGCCCAGTCAGAAGAGGTACTCGATGAAGCCGTCACAATCCTCGCCGCTGAGATCAAAGCCATCTACGCTGAGCATGACAAATAACGCGGTTATCCTTGTGATTTCACCTCAACAGGTACCAAATTAACCAACAGTTCTGGATCGGGATCGCCGTTGCGATTGATCGCGGCAGAATGCTTGGCGTGATGATGATGTCGCCCGCCAGCGTCTGCCAACTCAACCACAAGTTGGTAGTCATACCCTTGCTGCAGATCCGCATTCACAAAATAGAGCGAAAACGGCACAGTGCCGTCAGCTTGTTTGCTATGAATGCGGAGTTTATGCGACAGCAAACGATGGGACTCAGCCCCCACGGCACCATCACTTTCTAATGTAAACGTTAGCGTTGAATCGTTCTCCAGCTGCGCCACCGGCAACACCACTCGCCCAACAATACGGCTAACCGCATCATCGCGACGCAAATAGACACCTGAAAAGTAATCAGATTGGGTTTCTAACGTCATGGTGTGACGATCTAACTCCACCACCATCATCCGCTTAACCGTTGTGGTCAACTCAACGGCCGTATTGTCTTCATAGACAGCCAACAATATAGAGCCATTCTCCCAATCCCAATGCGCCGCTTGCACCGAGCCTATACCGAGGACGGATGCACGACCGTCAGCTTCTAATACAATCCCCTCGTAACCATCGCCTGCGGGTTGGGTACGCAACCATGCACCGACCAACGATGACTTATCTGGCGGCAACTCGAACTTAGAGGATGGCTCACAGCCAACGATTGCAAACAGCGCAATAAGCAAGCCGCCAATAATTGAGGCGCAACGGGAGAAAGGCATTGCTGGTTCCGCGAACGAATTACAAAGCCAACGCAGTCAAATCGAGACCACCTTGATTCGACTTTGGCGGACACCAGAAGTAAGCGGTGCCTTGAGGTTGGCTAAAGTTAAACAATCCATCAACAATGCCATCTTCCAACCCCAGCATCCGTTTCATTTGCGCTTCAAAGGGATAAAAGCTGTTAGCAAAGCAGACAAACATCAAACCACTGCCATGGGGATCTGACCATGGCATTGAGCGACGGGACATAAAGGCTTCCGGGGTGAAGCTTTCCTGCGCGGTGCGCTTCACATGTGCCGAAGGGGGCGCCTCAGAAAACTCAACGTTATCGCTCTGCCGACGGCCAATACAATCATCTTTAGCCCCCTGCGTCATCTGATCAAATTCACGCCAGTTATGCCGCCACAATTGTGCAGTCACGAAACTACTGCCCGCCAGTCCAGGTTGCTCACTGGCCAGTAAAGTTGCAGCCACAGCAGCCTCTCCCTCAGGGTTCTCTGTGCCATCTTCGTAGCCGGTCAGGTCCCGCCCCTCTTTATGTTTAAAGCCGTCGATTTTTTGCTGCAACTCAAAGCTACCGGCAAGCATCGTTTCGATCTCACGGGCGCGGTGCAACAGCTCGCCACGTTCGTCACCACGCAACCAGCACCACAAGGCGGCAGGTGTCGCAGGAGAGGAGACTCCAACCCCCGTCAACGCAGCCACCTCTTTCATGCCATCAACCGTGACGTTCAGCGCATTCAGCGTAGCCAAACCTATACCCACCACACAAGCTTCGCCATCGGCTGACGCCGCCAGCGCTTGTAGATCCGTGCAAAGCGTCTCCGTACTCCGTAGAGAAAAAGTCAGATAACAGCCAGCTGCAGGAACGGCGGCTAAGATGCCCGCTTGGGCCAAAGAAGATACGGTCATGCATCACTCCATAGTGATCAAAAAGAGAAAGAAGACTGATTTAAAAGCATAGCAAGCTCAAACAACAGGGCTTTTGATATAACAACTAATTCGAGCCATTTTGACCGCCAAGAGGCAGCGAAGTTCGACGCTCGCGGGCTGTCAATCAATGACTGCCCTATATTTAACTATGCTGTTAGACAGCACATGCATTTTCAAATAGCGATTCACGTTGGCAGTTCATCAACCTGGCAACAGCTAACCGCAGGAGAATAGCCATGGAACTAGACCATAAATATGTCGCGCGACTCAAGCATTGGACCATCTTTGAACTAACCGACATTAATGATGCCATGCTGCAACAGCAGATGGACGACCCATCACTTCACCATTATTTGTTAGTAGGGGAAGTCGAGTCAGACAACAGCGGACAATGGCAACCGGGAAGCATAGTGAAGTCAGGCTGGTTGCGGACTTGGGATCTTGAAGCTCACGAGGTTGAAGCGTTGACCGGGCGATTTCAGTTGGCTGGCGCGGCACTGCAGCAAAACCCACTGATTAAAGCGAGTACTAAACAGCTGTTAGAACAATTAGGCTTGAGACAAACAGCCACAGAGCCAGTAAGACACTGAGACCGATCGTCCGAAAAAATTATCTCGTTACGTTGCAGCTACTATTTCATCCAGTAGCTGCAACGCCAACGTTTCATCCATGTGCGTAATGGCGGTCAATAGTGCACTGCCATCAATATTATTAGCGGCCAATGCTAATGACACCTGCTGCAACATATCTTCATCAATATATTCCGATTGCTGTAATGATTGGCGCAGCTCGGAAAGCAGTGTCTCCAGGGGTTGAACCGAAGTATCGACAACCTCCTCCTGTTTAACCGTAAGCAGGTACTCCTCAACCGCAGCAAATGCACGCTGTAAAGCGTTACACAAGCGTTGCACCTCATCGTCATCCAGTTCGCCGTCATCTAAATAACGCTGCTCAAATGCCGCACTGAGCGCTGCGACTTCCTCCACACACAGATTGCCACTCACCCCTTTCAAACGATGCAAAAGATTGATCATCTCTTCTCTGTTCTGAACGCGATACTGCTGCTGTAGTTGCACCGAGAAGTCACAGAAGTCATCAACGAACATCGCTAGCAAACGTTGGTACAGCGCTTCATTTCCGGCGCGCACGCTTCCTGCTTCAGCATCAAGAGCTGCCATAGCTTGCCCTGCAGCGAGGTCGATCGGCGACGACTCTTCCCGCTCTGGCTCTACCAATGTTTCAGCCAGATGAATTTTGTCGCTGGGCTCACCTTCTAACCAGTAGGCCAATGTTGGGTACAAACGGTCGCCTTCAATCGGCTTAGTAATATAGTCATTAAAGCCCTGTTGATAGGCCTGCTCCCGATGGGCCTTCATGACATTAGCACTCACAGCAATCACAGGTAGCTCTGTCAATCTCGGGTTCAATCGGATCTGTCGGCACACTTCATAACCATCCATACCTGGCATCTGAATATCTAACAATACGGCGTCGAAGCGTTGTTGATGGAGTGCAGCCAATGCGGCAGGCCCATCCTCAGCCTGATACACCCGCACCTGTTGCGCCTGTAGTTGCGACTCCAGGATCTCTCGATTGACACCATTATCATCGACAATCAAAACATCTTTATCGGCGAGTACTGACAGATCAACGCTGGCAGGTGTCACCCCGGCAGCATCATTCGCTTGATCGTCTGCTGCCAGCAACGCTAGGCTGAATCGAAAACAGCTGCCTTTACCCTGCTGGGAATCGATCTCTATCGCTCCCCCCATCAGGTTCACCAAGCGCTGGCTTATACTCAACCCCAAGCCACTGCCACCGTACAATCTTGCCATAGACGCATCAGCCTGCGTAAAGGGCTGAAACAAATTTGCTATCGCCTCGTCAGCAATGCCAATGCCTGTATCCGTCACAGCAAACGTCAGCTGCCAACGTTCATCGGCTAACGCTCGGCCGCTCACCTGTAACTTGATCTCTCCCTGTTCAGTAAATTTCAAGGCGTTGGAAACCAGGTTAAACAACACCTGCGCCAGTCTTAATGGATCTCCCACCAAATTCGCTGGCACATCGTCAATCTCGATCGAAAACTGAATGCCTTTCTGTTGCGCTGCACTACTAAACAGCGCATCGACTTTGAGCATCACATCATCTAATGAAAAGGATACCTGCTCTATTTCTAGCTGCTCAGAGAGTATCTTCTCCATATCCAACAACTCATTTAGCAACTGAAGTAAGGTATCGGCAGAAACTTTAACCTGACCTAAACGCTTGCGTTGGTTCGATGACAGCTTATCGCTGAGCAACAGCTCAGTTAAACCGATAATGGCATTCATCGGCGTGCGGATCTCATGACTCATGTTGGCAAGGAACTGTGATTTGGCGGCATTTGCCCGCTCAGCCTCCTCCTTCGCCATGCGCATCTGCTCGGTACGCTCCACCACGGTTTTGCTGATCACTGCGTTGGTTCCCGTCATCACAAATGCGAATAGCTGCAATAAGCCTGTAAACAGCATCCCCAAAACCAGAGTGGACCAGCTGAACCAATCATCTTTTGCAGTAACAGCAGACGTTCTAGGAAAATAACTTAACTGCCACTGCCGATTATGGATAGGTATCACTTGTTGAAAAATGGGCAGTTCATCAACTCCAGCCCTCGCCACCAACGGCGCTCTTTGTTCCCCATCAGTAATGTCATCGACGTTGAAAACATAGCCGAGCTGTTCGGCCTGCACAGTTAAGTCAGCAAACAGATCGTTGGCACGAAAGACCGCTTCAACCAAGCCATCTGCAAACTCGCCCTGCTCCTCACCATGCAGCCACACAGGATAAAGTAATAAGAAGCCATAACTTGTACCTGTCTCTTGCACCAGCTGAATTGGCGGTGTAATGCTAAGTTCAGATTGCTGGATAGTTCGACTCACCACCCCCCTCGTCAGCGGGTGAAACAGCAGATCCAAACCCAATGCCTTTTCGTTGCCAATATATGGCTCGTTATAAAATATCGGGTAGTAAACATCAGCCGGCTGTCGACGCACCATCACACCGTTATCATTAAGCTGGGTAAACTGATAATCCTTAAAACCCGCCTGGATCGCCTGCGATTCATACGCCTGACGCTGAGCATGAGTGACTCTAGGCACCCAGGATATCGCCTTTATTGCCGGTAAGTTGCGACGGATCACGGTAACAAAATGAACAAACTCTTCTCGACGAACTTTTTCTGAAAATTGAAAAAAGGCAGTGAGAGACAACAAAGGCTCGGCACTTATTTCCAACATTTTTACCACTTCAGCATGTAACTGCTGAAAAGCAGCTTCACGTTCCAAAGTCAGCTTTTCTTGGTGGGCTTGCCGGCTCAGATTAAAACTCCAGGTCACCAACAAGAAGGTAATCAGTGTCGGTAACACCACCAAGAGCCGCCGGTGACGACCAAAGACTTTCTCGCCACCCAAAACCAGCAAGGTGAACGGCGCAAATAGCAAAGCACCGATACAATCACCGGTGTACCAGGTCAACCAGCTGCTGCGCCACGCTTCAGCGGGGATCACATCAAACCCAGTCAAAGCGGTCGCGCCGATCAGCGACGATATAAGGGTACTTACCGGCCCAACTAACAGGGTAAACAGAATGATTTTGCTTTGCTTAAGCAAGGGATCTGGAAAACCAACAAAACGGCGAACCAGCGCAGCACCAACAGCTGCGTGTAAGGTCGCCCCCAGCGACATAGTAGCGGGGAGAAGGAAACTCCCCCAACTGAGCGCACCCCAATTAATCTGCTGAGTAACGTAGAAGGAACCCAGCCAAATAGCAGGCCAAGCAATCCGGCCGAATAGCAGAACAGTGGCCAGAGCAAAACCTGCTGCAGGCCATATTGCACTGGCGGGGCTGGGTGGTATAGCAAAGTACGAGCCCAAGTTAGCCAGTAGTATGTAACCGAGACAAACCACGACAAAATGGGTCGCCTTTATGCTGATCCGCATGCCCTCTCCAATCAACCAACCTCCGCATATAGGATGCTAGTTTCAAACACCACCCTTGGGGACTTTGAGCCACCCAAAACGCAGCAGATAATTCAGCACTGAGTATAGTTGTTTGGTAGTTAGGTAAACCAATAAATCACTGGGATAAGCGCACTAACTCACAGATTTTTTTGAGGTTATTATCTGGCTCAGAGCCGAGCATCAGCCTCGAAAGAGCGTATGGGCGTTAACCGTACGCTAAACAAGCGCCCACACCGCACGCTATTTAGATTGCTCATACTCACCGATACAGCACTCATCTTGTAAGAAATCGATGACCGACTGCAATTGTTGATATTCCGCAACACAGTACAAGGTTCGCCCTTCTCGACGCTGAAAAATAAGCCCTGCAGAGCCCAAACTAGAGATATGGTGGGACAAAGTGGACCCCGGTACCCCTAACGCCTCCTGCAATACACCAACAGCAACTCCCTGTTCACCCGCTCTAACCACTCCTTTATAAATAGCAAGACGTGTTGGATGCCCGAGCTCTTTTAGCGCCTTAGCGACTTGTTCTATGGTCATCAGGATCTCCTCAAATACAGCGGTCATTGTGGCACTATTCACAAGCGTAATTGGCATACTTCGCCATATCTTATTTCGATATTACTAGAAATATCTTGACCTGACCATGTTGATATAATTATATTTCCATTATTCTAGAAATATAGATTGAGATGCATACCCGATGCTAAACTTTTCAATAGACCAAACCATGTTGATGGATACGCTCAACATGTTTCTGTTCCTTAGTCTGGAACTGACCTTACTGTTCCTAGTCATCAGCTATGCTGTCGGCGCTTTACAGACCGTGATCCCACCACAACGGATCCAAAGCATTCTCAGCAGCCGCAATGGCAAAGGTTTCTTAATTGCAGGATTTCTTGGAGCCATCACGCCGTTTTGCTCCTGCTCCACCATCCCTTTTCTGAAAGGGCTACTCAGGGCCAAAGCAGGATTTGGCACCATGATGGTCTTTCTATTTGCCAGCCCTCTACTCAATCCAATCATCATTGGCTTATTCGCCGTGACCTTTGGGGTCAAAGTGGCCCTTTTCTACTTCATCATTGCGATGGCTGTTTCTATCATCGCTGGCGTAGCGTTAGAGCAGTTGGGATTTGAAAAATATGTCAAACCAGAAGCGTATGACACCCCTAAGACATCTAAAGCATGCTGCGGAAAAGCGAAGTCGGAAAGTAAGTGGCTAACTATTTGGCGTTCGACCTGGAGCGACTTTAAAAAAGTCCTGCCCTACCTGATGGGAGGTATTGCGATTGGCTCAGCGATCTATGGTTTTATGCCTGCAGAACTCATTGCTAGCGTCGCCAGTGACAGTAACCCTTTTGCTATTCCAGTTGCCGCGGTGATTGGTATTCCACTCTATGTTCGGGCTGAAGCCGTGATCCCTTTAAGCGCAGCACTTGCTGCAAAGGGCATGGGGCTTGGGGCAGTTATGGCGCTTATTATTGGCAGTGCCGGAGCAAGCTTAACTGAAGTAGTATTGCTAAAATCACTGTTTAAGAATCAAATGATTATAGCCTTTCTGGTGGTCGTATTAGGCATGGCTGTCAGTGCAGGTCTGCTCTATCAAGCGATTTTCTAAATGGGTGCTCTATAACAAATAGAACATCAACGAATAAGCTGAGCATCGTCAACAAGATGCTCAGCTAAAACAGTATCACTGTCAGATCCCGGTAACTAAGCTGTTTCCCGTAACCGCTGCTCAATCATCCGCAAATCATATAAGTATTTAATAAGTTTTCGCTCTCCGCCGAGATAATGCATTTGTAATTCGTCATTACGCGCAGCCAACTCGGGTGACTGACGCTTTAACTTACCTGCATTTAATTCATCGTAAAGGATCTTTTCAATGGTAAAGCTCTTTACATAACGATGGATCGAGGTGACGTTTTGTACAAACTGAGTAGTCAGTTCCCGGACTTGCTGCCACTGAGCCGAAACGATGATTTCACCATTAAATTTTTGCTCTGCGATATCCAATAAACGATATTGGATTAGCAAACTCGCGCCGAGCATATAAATAGGCAAATTGTACTCAACATTACCGAAGTCATTGGGATTACGCTCATCGTAAAGCATTGCTAAACCTTGGGTCAGCCCCGAGCTTGGACCAATCGCATCGTTAATGGCGCTGGCCAGCGTATCTAAATCTCGGGCCGAAAACTCCTCCCCGCCTTCAGCTCGATTAACGTAACTCTCATAGTAGGTGTATGCAGGTTTAATCTTTGACCAAGCGATCCGCGCATTATTTAGTACGAAGTGCTCACTAACGGTTTTATCAATTACCTCTTCAATAGGTGGACCCTGGTCCTCCTCTTTTCCACCATAAAGGTTTAACACTGTTCCGATAGAAGCTGCCAGCAAGAACATCGGGACCCCTGCTGGTCCCATTGCCGCAGCAGCCCCTGAGAGCACTATAAATGCAGCGGATGCAATATCGTTTCTTTCCATGATTACTTTTCCCTAATCAAATAGGCGTGTGAAATAAAAGCGTAGTTGAGGATCATTCGTAATCTGAGAAATATTTACGCTCAAGCTTGGCCGCATTGTGTGCAAATACATTCAACTAAGCGATTATGTGGGTAAGCGTTATATTGGGTTGTAGAAGTCTAAAGGGCGGAGCATTGGATTAGGATCAACGCTGTAAATCACTTCACCAAGGGTTGATAGTGCTGTACCCGCTCTTGATACAGTTTGTCTAACGCATCGGCGATCGAGAGTTCAGCGTCTTTATCCAGATAACGCTCTATCTCATTGACCACGAAACGATGAGATTGCTTATGCTGCTTGGCAAATGCGGCGCACTGTTTTCTGAGTTCACGCTGAAACATGGCGTGTTCTTGTTGTTGCTGCCACGCCATCACGACCGCTTCAAGGTTATTGTCATGTTTTGCCATCCCTTCAACCAGTTTGGCCTGATTGATACGGTAGCTTTTACTGACCGCCACCAGTGCGTCTTTAACACTGGCATACTGCTCACCAAACACCTTGATCGGTGCGGCAGTTGGCACTAAGCCGGTCGCTTTGGCACCGTCAATTTCATAGGCAAATCCGACATAATTACTGCGCCGATGAGACTCTTCCCCCAGCTTTAATCCGGCAGCGATGCTGTGATGCAGAGAGAAATCCAGTTCCTCCAATTCATCTTCATTCCAGCGTAAAAACACACCGATCGCCTTTTTGTATTTACTGGCAATTTTGGTATGCACTAATTCACGACGCTGCTGTACCAATCCCATCGTGCAGCCTTTGAGCAACTTAATGCACTCCATACACGAGGGGACTTGCAGGTTATCTGCTGACAATTGCCGATATTGAAACGACTGCCAATGAGCTTTGGGCGGCGCAAAATCAAATTCAGTCGCGATACAACCACAGTAAAAGCAGGTGTGGAAGTCATTGGCATCGATGGCGCGTAACTGGCGATAGCGTTGATCTAACAGGCTCATACCGATTGACTGTGTGTCCGAAAAAGCAAGAATGCAGGCTCGTGATATTAACTCAGAACGCTCGCCACAGCGATGCTAAGTTAGATTAGCGAGCCACCTTGACATCGTCACAGCACGGCATAGATGAACAACGCCCCAGAGACACAGATAACCACGGTCGTCGGCAGGGCGGGAATGGCGACCTTGGTTCGTGGAACTCCGCTGATGACCCCGTGTAACAGGGTCATGACAAAAAATGTCAGCAGCAGCCAAATACCGATGGAAGCTGCAACTGCTTGCGCACTGTTACCATGGATGAGGACAGACCAGCCCAACAACGACAATGAGATCAGGAAAAAACCAAACAGCACCAATTTGTCGAATTTAGTCAACTTATCACCTTCCTGCCACAGGACGTATCCGCGAGCAGGCACGGACATATGCCACAGAGAGACCTATCGCGCTTTCACTACCGGCCCGAGCCGGTGTAACTGTCTGATTATAATATCTTTAAATTGTCTATCAGCAAAAATATTCTAAAGTAGGAACTAACTGCCAGAAGCAGATAGAAAGCAGACGTATCCAACACACGCGCTTTCTATCTTGTCACTCCCCTCTAGGCCTAAGCCCTAGGTGACAGCCCGTTAGGCCGTTGCAGCCTGCGCTGGCGTATCACCAAACAGCAGTGCCGAGGCTTGCTCAGGATACCTTGTACCTTGCACATTAAAGCGATTCAGGATCCCTTTGATCGCGTCGAGATCTGCCTGCGATAATACAATGCTCTCAGCCGTGGCATTCTGCTCCAGCCTCACCACACTGCGCGTTCCTGGTATCGGGGCGATGTGAGGGTGCTGCGCCAATAGCCACGCCAATGCCAGTTGCGCGCTCGTACAATGGTGTTGCGCTGCTAATGATTCAAGTTGCGTCACCAACTGCAGGTTCAATGTGAAGTTCTGCTCCGAAAACCTGGGATTAGCCAAACGCCAATCCCCCGCGGCCAAGTCACTCCGCTGCTTGATAGCTCCGGTTAGAAAACCCCGCCCCAACGGAGAGTAAGGCACAAAGCCGATGTTAAGTTCAGTACACAGTGCCAATATGAGTCCCAGCTCACTACACCAGCACTTTAAAGCGGTCACCAATGCATCACCACTGCAATACATCAAGACCATACGGTTGCATCACGCCCATCAGTTAGTGGCGGTGCAACAAACCAGTATCAGCCAAGCGGCCTATCAAGTTGGTTACCAAAGCGTGTCGCAATTCAGCCGCGAATATAAGCGCCTATTTGGCCAAATACCCAGCGAAGCTAAGGCTGGCTAAAGCCAATAGCGTAATGCCTTAGGTTACGGGACGAGGGCGAAAACAAGGTTCGCTTCCAGAAATATTAGGAACGAATGTTCCACATTGAAGATCGTCGCATTCACTTAAAAATTTACTTTTGCCTCAATAGCCAACGTAAATAACTCCCTGTTTTAGAGCCGATAACGGTACAGCTTGGCTTTAGGGAGTGGTTCTCGTTCTTCAAAAACATTTTAAGCTGCCCCACACACATCTTGATAGAGCTTATCAGCCAAGCGCTGCAGTACCTCGGCTTCGGGGTGGGTTTGCGCAAAGGTGCGCAAGCCGTAAATGCCCATAACGAAATAGCGGGCTAAGTGGGCACAATCTTGATCGGCACTAAGTTCGCCGTTGGTTTGGGCTTTTCGTAGCACATACTCAATCCCCTCCTGCCAGCTTGCCAAACTAGCCGAGGTAATGCTTTGGATCTCATCGTCCTGTTCAGCCAGCTCATTCAGCGCTTTAATAAGCAAACATGCCTGTTCTGACTCACAACTCAGACATTCCTGAACGATATGATCAAGATAGGTTTTTAACTGCGTCAGTACAGCTTGGTCGTCAGTGAAGAAAGCATCGAACTCTTTTCCGCGGTCCTGTATGTACTGTTCAATTGCAGCCAATAACAGGCCACGCTTATTGTCGAACGCACAGTAGATGGAGCCGGGGTGCAGACCTGTGGCCTTGGTAAGATCCTGCATACTGGTTTTGCCATAGCCTTTCGCCATAAACGCGCTCATGGCAGATCTCAGTACTTTCTCTCTATCGAATTCAGCATTACGCATCAGCAGGCCTTCACTCTCTGTGAGTCACATCTATTATCATTGTACTTATTTTTGAATGTTTGCTCAAAAACATTCTTGAATAAACATTCAAAACATTCTATCTTGAACAAACATTCAAGATTCAGAGGTCGTTATGACGGATATCCTTTTTCAACCCTATACCCTGAACCCTACCCTAACACTGAAAAATCGCATCCTGATGGCGCCACTGACCCGCTGCATGGCTGACGCAGACCTGGTACCGACCCAAGCGATGACTGAATACTATGGCCGCCGGGCTGAGGCAGGTCTGATTATCTCTGAAGCGACAATTATTCGTGCAGACGGCCAAGGCTATCCCAATACCCCCGGTCTATTTACCCCGGAGCAAATTGCTGGATGGCGCAAAGTCACAGATACAGTGCATGCCAACGGCGGCAAAATGTTCGCTCAACTTTGGCATACCGGCCGCGTTGCTCATCCCCACTTTTACCATGGTGAGCATGTGCTGGCACCTTCCGCTGAAGCAGTCGAAGGCAGCGTACCAAGAATGCGTGAACTGACTTACCAAGTGCCTAAGCCAGTGACAAAGCAAGAGATAGAGCAGCTGGTAGCGGACTATGCGCAGGCAGCAGCGAACGCCATAGATGCTGGCTTTGATGGTGTTGAGATCCACGGAGCCAACGGCTATTTGATAGACCAGTTCCTGCACCATGACAGCAACAAGCGCACGGATCAGTATGGCGGTAGTCCAGAAAATATGGCGCGCTTTGCACTGGAAGTGGTAGACGCCGTGATCGACCGCATCGGCAACGACAGAACCGCCTTGCGTGTTTCCCCTGGCGCCTACTTTAATATGGCCGCCGACGACCGCGACCGTGACGTATTTGACTACCTGTTACCGGCACTGGAACAACGTGACTTAGCCTTTCTTCACGTCGGGATCTTTGATGATGCGATGGAGTTCGGGTATTTAGGTGGCCGTGCTTCCAGCTACATCCGTAGTGTTTACCACAACACATTAGTGGGTGTCGGCAGCTACACCGCCGAGACCGGCAGTGAAGCAATAACAGCGAATAAGTTCGATCTGCTCGCGATCGGCCGGCCGTTTATCGCTAATCCCGACTATGTAGCGAAGGTGAAATCAAAAGCCCCGCTGGTAGCCTACAGCGACGAGATGCTTACCAGTTTGGTATAAGTTTTTTTACCGCGACCAAATCACCAATAAACAGAAAAAATCATCAAGGCTAACTGAAGGGTTAGCCTTGTTTTTGCCGTTGTCTGGTCGCGTTACAGATAAGTGGCACGGCTACCGCAAAACAGCGCACCACTTATCATCACTTAAGCGAGCTCTTGCGAACGATAGCCCTGACAGAGTGCTTTTTGTTGCGACACCGGCACCGGCTCAAAGTGACTCAGCGCCAAGGTGAAGTGCCCTTCGCCCTTGGTGATCGACTTTAGCCGTTGTGAGTAATCACTTACCTCGCTGAGTGGTGATTTACAGTGCACCGTGGTACGCCCGCTATTGCCGACATGGGTGTCAGTGATGACACCACGGTGACTGGCCATATCGGCTGATACATCACCCATGGCATCCGCAGGTACCGTAACAGCTAGATCCACAATCGGCTCAAGTACCACCGGCTTAGCTTTCGCCACCGCCTCAATAAACGCTTTTCTGCCAGCAGCGACGAAGGCGATCTCTTTCGAGTCTACCGAGTGATGTTTGCCATCGATCACCGTTACCTGCAGATCTTGCATCGGATACCCGGCAATAGCGCCCTCTTCCAAAATCTGCCGTACGCCCTTTTCAACAGCAGGAATAAACTGCCCGGGGATCGCCCCACCCACGACCTTGTCGACAAACCTGAATCCCTCACCTCTAGACAACGGTTTAACCGACAAGTGCACTTCACCAAACTGACCGGCACCACCGGTCTGCTTTTTGTGGCGATAATGCCCATCAGCTGCGACAGTGATGGTCTCGCGGTAGTCGATACTGGGCGTACTGGTTTCTACCGCTAACTTGTACTGGTTGCGCATCTTGTTAATCGCAGTTTTCAGGTGAAATTCACCTACCCCGGTCAGCAGGGTCTCGTTCAGACTGGCTTTATGAGACACACTCAGGCTGGGATCTTCGGCGGTTATTTTGTCGAGCGTTTCCCACAGTTTTTGCTCCTCACCTCGACGACTCGGCTTGATTGCCATACTAAACATCGGTGGCGGCAGGGTCAGACTCTGCAGATGAAAATGGTCTTCATCATGGGAATCATGAATGACCGAGTCGAAAACCAGCGCATCGATCTTAGCTATCGCCACCCAATCCCCCGGATCCGCCTGGCTAACCTCTACGCGCTCCTTCCCTTGCAGGCGAAACAGGTGGCCAGGTTTGAACGGTTTGCGGCCATCACCAATAAACAACGCGCTATCAGGCTTTAACCGTCCTTGGTGCACTCGCGCCAAGGCCAAACGTCCCATAAACGGATCGATAACCACTTTAAACACATGGGCAATAGCATGACTACCCGGCTCTGGAGATAAAGTGACCGGATTGTCGTAATTCATAAATAGTGGCGGATTGCCTTCAAGCGGGGTGGGCATTAACTCAGCTAACACTTGCAGCAAGGCATCCACACCGGCACCAGTGCGCGCAGACACAAAGCAGACCGGCACCAGATGCTGCTGGCGCAAGGCCTTTTCAAATGGATCATGCAACTGCTCGGGCTTAAGCTCGCTGCCCTGCTCCAGATAGAGCTCCATTAACGCTTCATCGAGTTCAACCACTTGGTCAATCAAAGCATCGTGGGCGCTTTCGACACTGCTAAACGCCGGTGTGCGATCGTATTGGGGATCAAAGTAACAATCGATGACATCATCACCGCTGGCCACAGGCAAGTTGATCGGCAACAAGGTGGGCCCCAACCGGGTTTGCAACTCATCCAATAAAGTCGCCAGATGTTCAGCATCACTGTCAATCTTGTTAATGATCACCATGCGACATTTCTTTCGCTCGCCAGCCGTTTGAAACAGCTTCTCGGCCACATTGCTCACCCCTTCGGTGGCGTCTACCACCAGCGCACAACTTTCCACCGCTGGCAACACGCTAATAGCACGGCCAATAAAGTCGGCTGATCCTGGGGTATCCAGCACATTGACCTGGTGGCCTTGATGCTCAAAATGCAGCCAACTGGTATCTATCGATTTTTGTAGCGCGCGTTCTTCAGCGTCGAAGTCACTCACTGTTGTGCCTCGGCTTAATTCACCGAGAGTATTGATGGTGCCTGTGTGAAATAGCAACTGCTCGCTCAGGGTGGTTTTACCAGCGCCGCTTTGGCCAAGCAGGGCAATATTTCGGATGTTATCTATGCTCATGTGGGCGTCTCCGTAGGCGTTATTTTTATATCGGAAATGCAATTAAAGAAGGGTAGCCCTCATCGGGGCCAGTTGTGGCTATGGGTCATGCGCCGTCTGGGAAGGAACCCGGAACACGGCGCGGCCGTTTTTGTCATAGGCAGCGTCCTCGGAACGAGTTAACACAAGTGTGCGCCCGAGACTCACTGAGATCGTTGACATTGATCAGCCATTAAAGCGAATAGTGCGGTGCAGATTATCCTCCGCGGCAACTTTAGCGCCCTACCTATATCGGCGGAGACAAATCGCACCGCTTAGCGAAACACCTTATCGAGAAAAGGCATGAAATAGCCCTTTTTATGGCTAGTAAATGCCGAATAATAGGTATGTTCCCCAAGTAGGTAGCGGTTTACTTCCCAGCGCATCGTTTTTGCCATCATTAAGGACTGAAACGTATAAAATAACTGGAAGCACAGATATCCGAGCAGCACTACGCCGAACCAGTCAGCCATGCCGAAACCTTGCTTTGTAACATTCTGATAGAGAGGTTGTATCGTCGAGAAAGTTAACAGAGAAATAAGTATAAACTTTGGCAACAGTAACGTCTGATACCGACGAACCATCATATCTTCGCTAGTAAAGTGAAGATTTTTAAGCGCATTTGAGACCTCCTTTACAGGGATACCGTGCAGGTTCGCCATCCAACGATTCTCTTCTGACTCCACTAGCACATCAGACGACTCTCGCCATCGATGAATTATCATGGACACAACAACCGAATAAACCAGCTTTATCAGTAGCAGGTAGCCAACGGCCGCAGGGTAACCTGCGATAGTGATAGCACCACAAGCTATAACCATCACCAAATATAGTGTTGGCCCGTAGTAATCTTCTGCATGACTCATGCCTAACTCCCTTCATTCACTTCTTCCAACCAAACAGCGCTGTCAGTATATCCTGTAATATCTCGTAAATTCAGTTAATTAGATCCTAATTATTGACTCCTGTAAGCACCAAGTTTCACCCGATGAGTGACTACTAGGCGCCTGTATCAAATGAGCTCTCCCACAGGCAAGCAACAACGGAGAAAACGGAGAATTCATAGCTCATAGAACACTAAACATACCGCCACAAAAGATACAGCTAACATTGACTAACAGTTGAACCCCTCTTGTTCTGGGCTCAATTCAGCACCTGCAAAGGTTATATTAAGCATCGGCACAACGCTGACGATGACCACATAAACAAAACCTAATACACCCTTGTTTTAAATGAATTTAATTTAACTTAGCGCAAAAACAGATCGATTTTTCCGCTGTTTATTTGCTCTACCTCTCGTATTTGGCTGAGTAAAAAAACAGCAAAAACTATCCATGCTAGCCTGCAGAACTCGGTGCGCAGATGCGCAAGGATAGATCCAAGGAACGCAAAATGATATCGGTACCCAAGCAGGCAGAATGCCGCCTCTGGCGGACAGTGTTAGGCCTCTTTTTACTGTTCAGCATGTCCAGTGTATATGCTGATAGCTGGCAGTTTAGAGGCACACCAAATAGCTGGGGCACAACCCCAATGGTAGCCAGCGGCAACAATGACTATGTCACCTGCCAGCAGTTCAGCGGCAGCAATCCGCGCTTTAAGATTGATCACTACGGTGATTGGAGTGAAAACTATCCCGATAGTGACTATCTGATAGAGAACAGCGGCAGTTACCAGATCACTTTTAACAGCGGTTCAAAGCAGGTTGATGCCACTGCCGTGGCTAAATGTGATGATGGGGATGACGGTGATAACGATACAAGTAACTTGGTGTTCTATTTCGACGCCAATGACTTCTCATCAGCCCCCACCATTTGGGCCTGGATCCCCAACGGTAGTGCGATCTCTGAACTAGAAGGTTATGGCTGGAATGCCCAGCAGGTTTTAACCATAGATGCTGACAGTGGCTATTACGTCTGGTCACTACCTGGTAAATACCAAGGGGAAATCGATTCAGGGCTTCAACTGAACTTTATTATCGACAAAGCCGATGAATTCAGCCGCAGCACCACCGGTTGCTACAGCGATAACCGCTGGTTCGACAATCTCGTAGATTGCCTTGAGCAGCCTTTCTCTCCATATATTGGCCCCTACCTCACACTGATCCAACCGACAACCACGGGCGCGTACAACACGGCAACCGTCCTTAATCCTGCCAGCAATATGGTGATCAATTATGAGCTGGCAGGCAGTCACAGCAACTTTACTGCCCAAGCCTACTTCCGCAAAGCGGGTGATACAGAATGGCAAGTACAGGCAGAGGACAACGTTGCCGATCTCGCACCGGGCTGGGGGAAGGTGCATCACATTACCCTAAGCAATTTGCAGGCGGATACGGAGTATGAGTACAAAGTCACCAGTCCTGCCGGCGAATTCTCCAGCCAATATGCCTTTATCACCGCCAAAAATGAGATGGACTACAGTCGCTTCCTCGTGGTTGGTGACATGCAAGATGAACAAGGCCAACAACGCTGGCATGACGTCGCCCAGGCGATCGTCAATGAGCATATGGATGACTTTGATTTCATCATCACCGTCGGCGACATGGTAAAAGATGATATTCCACAAAACGGCGAGCGTTTCTATTGGTGGAAGGTGTTCTTTGATAAAGGTCAGACACTGTTTGCTTCCAAAGCCATGCTGCCAGCCATGGGCAACCATGACACCCCAGGCAACAGCAACGTCAGCGACTCTGAACAGTATTGGAGTAACGCTGAGGACACTCGCTCATTTAGAAAATACTTCTATCTCACCCCGGATATGAGTTATCCCGATTACTACAGCTTCCAATACGGTAATGCCTGTTTTATGAGCGTGAACTCAGAGATCCCTGTGTTCTATGGCCGCTATCCTGAGCGCGACCACGGCAACAATGCAGCGGCCCAAGGCAACTGGCTGCAAGATGAAGTCAATCAAGCGCAATCATGTCCTTGGAGTTTTGCGTACTGGCATGTACCGGCGATCAACCCGGCTGGCGGTAAGGATGAGGTCAAATATCTACGCCCTTATGTGAACTACTTTAATCAAAAACTCGATTGGGCGATTACCGGCCATGTGCATGAGTACCAGCGCTTGAAGCCTGTCACAGCCACCAGTCATTCACTGGACTTCAAGGCTGAGTATGGCCGTGATGCGAATAAAGGGGTGGGCTATATGATCGCAGCGCCAGCGGGACAATGGCCCCGGAATAACAGCAGCAGTGATATGCATATCCTTGCCTATTACCCCCACAACAGCAATGGCGTCGCGTATGAGATCGGCTTTAGCATCATCAATATTTCGGGTAATCATTTTGACCTGAAAACCTATGGCATGGGCAGTGTTGGTACTCAGGAGCAGCCATCAGGCTACCGCTCCGGCAATGATCGTAGCAAGCAACTCATCGACGCTGTGTCTTATAGTAAACAGGGGCTAACCGCAGATGCCGGTGACGACATCACGGTGATGATAGGCAGCACAGTGCAGTTTGACGCCAGTGGCTCAACATCGGCTAACGGCAGCATTGTCTCCTATCAATGGTCCAATGGCTTAACTGGCATCTCCCCAACTAAACTCTATGCCGACGCTGGGACCTACCCTGTCACGTTAACGGTGACTGATGACAAAGGCGAAACAGCGACCGATACCATCACCATCACCGTCACTGACGACACCAATTACAAACAAGACTTTAGCAGTGTTGATTTTCGCGGCACAGCCAATGGCTGGAGTAAAACCGCCATGCGCTTAGTGGGCGATTATCGTTGGCAGATCACTGTCACAGTCACCGACAGCAACCCCAGCTTTAAATTTTACGCTGACGGTAAGTGGTATGGCGATAATGAGCCCGACGGCGAAACCCACAGCAACGAGTACGCCAATATTGCTATCACTCAGGGGCCAGGGACTTATCAGATCACTTTGACAGATAACATCCGTCGCTATCAGGTCAATAAACTCTAGGTTATTGAAACATCAGCGTGTTGCGGCATCGATGAATAATCGATGCCGCAACAACCAAGCCATCGATCAGGCTTGGTTGTTTTATCGTTGTCGGAACATCTCCCATCGCAGGCAGCCACCAAGATCAACTATGTGAGCACCCAGCTATAAAACATTTAAGCGCACTTGGTAACGGCAATCGCCACCGCTTAGTTCCAGCTTATAGTGACCATTCTTATACTCACTCGCATTTACATCAACCCAGTTAATTACTGATATGTCAGGTGCAGCCGGCACCATTGGCGTAATCAATAGTTGCCCAGATTGAATGGAGCCATCCGCCAATATTTCTGGCTGAACCGGCAGGTTTATCTGCCATATCGCTTCAACATCACTGGTAATCACGCACTGATCAAACACCATCACTTCGTCGGCCGTAAAAGTGATATCGCGCTGCCACGATGTAATGCTGTTGTTTTTACCGTAGACGGGACTCAGCTCCATCTGGATCGTGGTTGTATCACCCACAACTTGATAATCCATAGAGGATTCCGCATCCAGATTCTGGCGCACCGTTTCGCCATTTTCGACAAAACGTAAGGTGTTATGCACCTCGGTGGCTTGATGAATACCACTGTGGGACCAGATATTCTGGGTCACGGCTAACCACTCGTCTTTAAACAGAGAGAACGCGCCTTGGTCTCGAGAAGCGTGGGACTCATCATAAATACCTGCGACAACAGATAACCAAGTGGCATCGGGCTGCCAGGAGGATCGCACAAACAAGTGACCAGCACCTTTTGAGTGATAAACCAAGTCAGTAGGGGCAACCGGTTCCGGCTCTTGCGCTAATAGTGTGGTGTGCAAATTGAAGCCATAAACAATCTCCGTCACCGAATTATTATCCAACCACCATTTACCCCGCTTGGCCTCAGGCGAACCAATATTAAGCGAAGCAGCACGGTGTATCAGGTTTTCGTGGTAATCAAACAAACGGGGAAATGACACTCTGGATTGATCACCGATAGGTGCAAATTGATCCAACGTAGGCGTGGTGGCATGGATCCAGTAATCAATCGTTTGTCTTGCATGGGGCGACCGTCCAGCTAAATCCATGCCCGTGGCATCCTTCCAGATCTGGTACAGATCAAACAAGTTCCCTTGGGCGACGCCATAACCGGTACCTTCTCGACTACCGCCGCCCTCAAAATCTGCGAAGTAGGCGACTAACGTCGGTAGTTTTTGTTCTTTTAGCAGCGTTAGCCAGTGTTCATTTTTATCTGCCAAGCCCCAGGTCATGGTCGCTTTTAAGAAACTGAAGTGATAGTTGTTACCCGGTTGCGTGACCGCCCAGCCACTCCATGGAAATGGCTGTCCTCCCCACTCAGCCTCTTTATGATGCCAAACGTTCCACACAGCCTGTTCAGCATATTGGCGCCAACGCAGCTTTTGACCATCACTCAGCAACTCACCGCTATAAGCATAGGTGTATGCCAACTCAGAGATAAAACGACCGACATGAAGATAGGAGTCGGAGCTGACTTTCGGTTTTTGGCCTTCAGCGATCTTGGTTTCGGCGTCTAAAACCTGCTGCTCCACCAGCGTAATCGCGTGCTGAATATAACGTTCATCTGCCGTGAGGTAATAGAGATACACGGCATCGACAGGCGAAAAACCATAACCGGGGTTGCCGGCCACCGCACGCTCTACCCAGGCGGTAAAACGGCTCAGATCTTGATCTGAATCTTTGAGATGCTCCAAGAAAGAGAGCGAAAGCTCAGCAGAAACTTCACTGACTTGTTGCACAGTAACCTGCAACTCGGTACTTAATCCTTGCCATTGCACACTGCAAGTTGCTTGGCCTGGCGCGACCGCAGTCAACAGATGGCCAACCTGATCAGTACGTTCCCCACTCATTGAGACGGCATCACTGTCACACTGCCAGACTAAGCCTGAGCTAATTTGGGTAATTGAATCATCAGAATAATGAGCGAACACACCCACTGTTTGTTGTGTGCCCACAGTGAGCGTCAGCGGACCGAGGGGCGATGTGCGGATCAGATCAACAACCACAGAACTTTCAGCGACTGAAAAGCTCACCAATAAACTCAACTGCTGCCAATTTGCCGTGCAATCGGTGGTGCCAGATTGTTTTGCAGTGAGCAAGTTATTTTGATCAATCTCCACCGCCGATGAAACACATTGCCATTGCAGATCGGACGCGGAGACA
Source organism: Corallincola holothuriorum (assembly GCF_003336225.1). Taxonomy (NCBI): domain Bacteria; kingdom Pseudomonadati; phylum Pseudomonadota; class Gammaproteobacteria; order Alteromonadales; family Psychromonadaceae; genus Corallincola; species Corallincola holothuriorum. Next base: position 127,021 of record NZ_QPID01000009.1, on the reverse strand, counting down.
GGCTGACTGCTACCATCATCATAGGCAACATTAAGCGCGAGTTGACTGGTGTCCCCCATTTTAAGCTCGGTTTTACCAGCGCTCAGGCTTAAAGCCATTGCAACAGGTGCATCGTCAACCGGAGTATCAGATCCACCTCCCCCACCGCCACAGGCAACCAACAGCAAAGAAGTCGCCAAGATAAAAAGTGGGGAATATTTAGGGCGCTGTTCTGTAATTCGTTGTATCACAACACATCCTTGTATCAGTATGTCAATTAGCGGCTAGCGGCCACTATCGCATATCAGATAAGGTAGAACTTTGTTGCAGTACAGCTCTGGAACAGATAACGAAACAGCCACAACGGCAATGCAGCAGGCAACGCACTGAACGCGGCAAACTCAGAGAAAATATTAATAAATCGCAGGGGCTTAATTGAGGTGAGCTTTTTTGCTAACACCTACAGGCGTTAGGCAGCATCAAGCGATGGACGACTTAGACAAGTTGTCACAACAAACAATGTGCCGAGAAATTCCCCGGCACTATCAGATCTGAACCCTAAACCTCGACAACAACCTTGCCCATCCCCTGACCACTGGCCAACCGGGCGTGAGCATCGCCCACTTGATCCAACGTGAATCGATTTTCGTCCAGCACTGGGCGCAAGCCGCCAGCCTCAGCGATCTCAGCCAACTTACGCAAAATATCGGCGTGGGCCTCACGATGGAAATCGTGCAACATGGGGATCAGCATAAACACCACGTGCAGCGACAACCCTTTAAAATGTGCTGTGGTTAAGTCCAGCGCCACCATAGAGACCGTAGAAGCCACTTGGCCATTCAGCGCTGCCGCTTCAAATGAGTTGGCCATATTCGCCCCGCCCACCGAGTCAAACACCAATTCAAACCCTGCACCACCAGTATGCTTCGCGACATAATCCGCGACAGATTCAGTTTTGTAGTTGATCGCTGTTGCACCGAGCTGTTCAATCAGTTCGGATTGTTGCTCTCCGCCACCTGTCGCATAGACTTCGGCGCCAAAATAGCGCGCCAGTTGCAAAGCCACGTGGCCGACGCCACCGGAGCCACCATGCACCAGCACTTTTTGGCCTTTAGCGATACCCGCTCGGATCAAGCCTTCGTAAGCCGTAATACCCACCAACGGCAACGCAGCCGCTTCGCGCATAGATAGGTTTTTTGGTTTATGAGCAATCAGGCGCGCATCAGCCACCACATACTCGGCCAAAGTGCCCGGCAGATCAGCTAAACCACCCACACAGCCGTAAATCTCATCACCGACACGGTATTCGGTGACACCCTCGCCCACGGCTTCAACGGTACCGGCAAGGTCCATCCCTAAAAGGGCGGGCATCTCGGGGGACAATGGCAGCTCACTTCCCATTTGGCGGATCATGGTATCGACGGTATTAACGCTGGTTGCAGCTATGCGCACCAGCACATGGCCAGGTTTAAGCTCTGGTTTAGGCAGTTCAGCCGCTTCAAATACCTCTGGGCCACCAGCTTGACGAATTATCATTGCTTTCATTGGGATGGATCTCTGTTGAGTTGTGTTTTACAACTCTAGTTACTAAAGTGGATAATGAAAATAACGCCAACTGTGTAATCAGTTTTTAGATTTAATTGATAATAGTTAGGCTCTCAACACAGAAAGCAGATATGAATATTGAACATCTACGGCTCTTTGTTCGCCTCACAGCCACCCGCAATATCAGTGTCGCAGGCCAAGAGCTAGGTCTATCTCCTGCCGTCGCCAGCACACATATCAGTAAACTTGAACAAAGTTTGGGGGTGCGTTTAGTCCATCGCACCACACGCAAAGTGTCGATGACCGAGGAGGGCAAAGCGTTTCTTCCCCACGCCGAAGAAGTTTTATCCAGCGTTGAAGCAGCTCGCGCCGCCGTCGGTGGCGGCAGCGCTATTCCTACAGGCACACTGCGCGTCGCCGCACCCGCCTCTTTTGGTCGCATGCACCTAATGCCTGCACTTAAAACGTTTCTAATCGACTACCCAGAGCTTGCTGTCGATTTTCGTTTCTCAGACACCATCGTCGATCTGGTCGAAGGGGGCTTTGATATTGCCATTCGCAATGCCGAACTCGAAGATTCGACACTGATAGCAAGAAAACTGGCGCCAGATACCCGCCGTGTCTACGCATCCCCTGATTATCTTGCCAAACATGGCGAACCTAGCACACCGGAGGATCTGCTAAAGCATGAATGTATCAACTTAATGGGACTGGAGAGCTGGGTATTTGAAACCCCCACAGGGAAGCAAACGATTAAGACCAAAGGAACCTTACGTACCGATAATGGTGAAGTCGTACGCGATGCTTGTGCCAACGGACTGGGCATTGCGTTCAGCTCCACCTGGTGTGCCTATCAACACGTTAAAAGAGGCGAGTTAGTGCCGATACTCCGTGACTTCCCGCTGGTATCAGGCACCGCCATTTGGGCGGTTTACCCCACTTCGCGCCTGCTGGCACCTAAAGTCAGAGCATTTATCGATTATTTTGCAGCGCACTTTGGCAGCACGCCCTATTGGGATAAACAGTGAAAAGCTCGCCAGCGCGAACAGCATAGAACTCGGTTGGCAATCCACACATAAAAAGCGCAAGCCAGTTAAAGCTGCATTCAGCGTCTATACCACAATCCGCTTAGTTCTGTGCGTGCAGAAATTTAGGTACGGCCGCTTTGCTTTTACTGCAGATCTGCTGCATCAATTTAAAACTTGGCGCTTGCAGCTGGTAGCTTTGTTGTAGCTCTTCAAGCAGGCAGTTCCACAACTTGGCGGTCATTTCTGAATCCGCCAACGCTCGGTGAAACACCCCGTCGTTGGCAATATTTTTATATGCCACCAGGCTGCCTAGCTTATGGTTAGGTGCATCAGGAAAAAGCCGTCGGGAAAGCAACATTGAACAGCTGAATTCACCGCTATAGCGGCACCCTATTTGCGCGAATTCGGCATCAAGAAAGCGCTGATCAAATGACGCGTTATGGGCAACGAGGTTGTGCCCGCCGATAAAGTCATAAAAACGGGTCATGACCTCTTCACACGGAGCTGCGTCTTTAAGCATCTGGTTGCTGATACCCGTGTAATCTTCAATAAACCGACTGATGCGAAATCCAGGGTTCATTAACTCCTGAAAACGCGCCACAGGTTGCCCCTTTTCCAGCATCACCGCACCAATTTCAATCGCCCGGTCACCCTGATTCGGCGAAAGGCCTGTGGTTTCAAAATCCAGAACAATAACGGTATTCGCGGGCGCAGAGGTACTCAAAGGGCTAATTCACGTTGCGGAGAGATGGCTTAATTCTACCGACCGACAACCCAATAGAGAAGCGACGTTAACAAAGAATTATCGACAATAGAGGACAAAAACTCTCTCCGTTGCCTGGCGCCACCGACAATTAAAGCGGCATCAAAGCCATCTCTTTTTCGTTAAGCCAGCGGGTCACTTCATCAGGCGGCATTGCTGGCGCATACAACCAGCCTTGCATGGCATCACACTCAAGATCTCTTAATAGGTCGAACTGCGAACGCAGTTCAACCCCTTCAGCGAGCACTTGCATACCTAGATTATGGGCTAAGTTAATAATGCCATTCACGATGGCGACTTCCGCGTCGCTTTCATGAATATCTTTGATAAATGAGCGATCAATTTTGATCTTGCTGACCGGCAGAGATTTCAAATAGGCGAAAGAGGAGTACCCCGTGCCAAAATCATCCAAAGAGACGGTAAAGCCACAGGCGTTAAACTGGGTGATGGTTTCAATCGCCTGTGCGACATTTTTAATCAGCGTGCCTTCGGTGATCTCAAGCTCAATCAACGAAGGATCGACTCCTTTCTCGGCTGCGATTTTTGAATAACTGTCACAAAGATGAGATTGATAAAATTGCAGCGCTGATAAGTTGATGGCAATGCGGGTATTCAACCCCTGCTGTTGCCATTTTTTTAGCTGCTCGCAAGCGGTCACCATAACAAACTCAGAGATGCCGTGGATCATGCCGTTTCGTTCAGCCAATGGGATGAAGCGATCAGGCGTGCTTCGAGGCCATCGAATCAGTGCCTCAAACCCCATCACCTGCTCGCTTTGCAGGCAGATCTGCGGTTGGTAGTTCAGTGTGAATTCTTGCTCCTCAATCGCAGTAAACAGTTGCTTGCTGGTTTCCCGCTCCCACACCAGATCCACATACAACGAGTCTGAAAAGAATTCGTAGCAGCGCTTCCCTGAAGCTTTGGCCGAATACATAGCAAGCTCTGCATTTTTCATGATCTCTTCAGCACTGACGCCTTCGTCTGGGAACAGACACAATCCGATACTCGCGCTTAATTGAACATGACTACCGGCAAGATCAAACTCCTGCTGTCCCAACGCATCAAGCAAGCGCTGACACCCTTCCATCAAATAGTGTTGATTACAGCCCCGAACAATAATCGCAAAAGCATCACCCGACGCTCGGGCAACCATTTGCTCCCGGAACCAATGGGTACCATGAAGTACCTCGGCAAATGATTTTAAAGCTTCATCTCCCAACGAGTGCCCTAGGGTATCGTTCAAAGCACGAAAATCATCAATATCCACAAACGCCAGCGCACATTGCTGACCACTTTCTGCCGCTTGGGAAGAGACGGTTTTCAATCTGTCGAGTAATAGGTAGCGGTTCGGTAGCCCGGTCAGTAGGTCTGTGGTCGCCAGTTTGATCAGCTCTTGCTGAGACTCATATCGCTCGGTGATATCAACACCAATGTCCCACGACTGCCATTCAGGAATAACCTCAGCGTTTTGTGGCAAGCAATACCAGGAAACAATACGTTTGGATCTGTCCTTGCGATAAAGCAAGCTATTCACATCACCGTCTGAAAGCTCACTGAGGGTCGCAGCCATGGCAGGAGGCAATTCGTCGCTAGGGAAGATAGCGTTAGTAATGTCGCGATTCCCAATCACCTCATCAGCGGCGTACCCACTCACCTGCTCTGCCGCTTTATTCCACTCAATCAATTCACCTGCATGGTTATAGGCGCGCAAAATCACCGGCATATTGGTTAGCACATCTCGCGTTTGCTGATAAGCCGCTTTTAATCGGCGCGCTTGCTCGGTCTGAATGAATATGTAGAGAAAAAGTCCCCACAGCACGGGTTGGAGAACTTGAAAATAGTCGTGAAAGAGCTCTCTACCACGATCACTTAACGCGACACCTTTAAACCACAATTCATACCATTCGATGGCACTGAAAAAATTTATATAGGTGGTGACAGCAATAAGTGAAAACAGCGCCCAAAACGCGCGCTTTTGCTTAACACGTTTATGCCTTAAGCTCAGCATGATCAAAGCTAAAAGAGAGAAGATTGAGGCAAAGAAATCTATGGCTGCAATCATCCATCTGCATCCTTCGCCATACCCTCTTCGGTGGCAAGAAAACACCATGCAGCCATCAGTACGGCGTTTAACAAAAAGCCGATATGCTCCAGGATATTAAAAAAGCCTGACCAAAATATGTGTTCAACGGCGGTACACACGGATCCAAAGACAAACGCAAAAAGTGAACCTAGGAGCAATCGTGAGTAGGGGATCTGAGCCAGGCTAGAGCGAAAGGCGAATACCATTCCCAACAGCCCAGAGCAGAGCAGAAGTACCAATATTTCTGCTTGCGACACCATTCTAACTCGCCATCCATATCATCCTAATTTCATTAGCTAAAAGGTAGCTGTCGACACCGGCTTATGCAAAGTAACTTAATGAGCAGATTAGTTTTTTGGTAACTTCGCAACATATTTAATGCAGCCAGTGAAGTTTATTGATGCGGCGACCTTCCATACAAAAATCGCCACCGCGCGGGCGTAAAAAAGGCGAGCCCAAGCTCGCCTACTTTAAGCCGTCGGCAATCTAACGAACAAAACGAATCGCTTGTTCTGCACCAACACTCACCTCGCCCAATACCGCCACTAAGCCACCCTTGAGAAGATACCAACCGATATCACCGCTCTGCGGGGTCACTTGTGGCAACTTTTCGCCATTCACTTCGACCTGACTAATGGTGTCTTCGGGGGTGACAAAAGTGACACTAAGCTGCCTTTGTGCTGCGGAGGACTTCGCAACCTGATTGGGACTCAGCGTAACCAGATAGCCGTCGGCTTGTGGCGCAAGCTCAATCACGGTTTCAGCGAGGCCATCATTTAGATAGCTCTGCGTCAGGCCGTCATCCTCATATAAGGAAAACTGGTGAGACTGACTATCGGCAACAACGTTCAGCTGCAGATTTTCAAACCATTGAATATCAGCTGCAGCCACTCGACCAAGATCGGCAACGTCTTCGCCCAGCGTCGGCACGATAGCACCGGCACGCATAAACAGCGGCGCACGGACAACGGTTTCGCCCTCACTCAACGGGCCCGTCACCGAATGTTGGAACACGGCTCCTGACGATTGCGTGACCTCAGCAAGATCGTAATAGTTCACCCATGAACCTGCAGGCAGGTAGCTATTCACCTGATCTTCATTATCTGTGATGGCAGTGAACAGCAAGCTCTCACCAATCATTTTGGTCTGGTCGACATCGCGCGCGTTGGCATCTTGCTGGAAGTGATACACCAGCGGTGGGAACATCGCCTCACCGGTTAAGGTGGCGTGGTGAGCCAAGCTATAGAGATATGGTGTTAAGCGGTAACGGGTACGCAGATTGGCCAAATTACTGACCTGATCACCGACTCGATCCGGGGCCGTCTCTTTACAGTTACATAGGTTTTCGGTGTGGGGGCGTAAAGGGATCTCCATCAACACAGAGGTCGCTAACCAACGGGTATAAAGGGTATCCAGATTCCTGCCAGAGGTACCGCCACGATGAAATCCACCAATGTCCGAGCCATAGTAGTCAAATCCGGACAGGCTCATGTTGGTCTGTGCGGGCATCTGCGCTTCTACAGCCAAAAAGCGGCTGGCGACATCTCCCGACCACATCGCCACACCGAAGCGCTGACTACCTGCGGCACCGGAACGACTGAGGATCCAAGGGCGGCGATCTGGATGGGTTGCAGCCGTCTGCTCGGCAATGCCCTGACTCCAATAGAAATTTAGCAGGTTATGTACGCTGGGATGATCAGTTCTCGGCTCGCCATACCATTCAAGTCCACTGTAAATACTGCTGTAATCATAGAGCTCAGGCTCGCCTAAGTCGGTCCAATGGCCCAAAAATCCATCATCGATGAGCGCTACCCTTTTCTCATTGTGCCAATCAACCCTCGCCGACGAAGAGGTCCAATCGATCATCCCACCGATCCCCCACCAGGGATTGGAGCTGAGCTTACTGGGCGTTGTACAAGGGGCTTCACAATCCATCGCCAACTGGCGCTTCTCTGCCAATTGCTGGTACTCCGGTAAACCAGCACCGACATAGCTCTCTTCAATATGTATCAGCGCAATATTTTGTTCTGCCAGCGCTGCCATTTTTTTCTCAGGCTCAGGAAAAGCCTCACGGTCCCAGGTCAACGAGCCCATCTGAGTATCTTCAGAGCTGGTCTCAATACCGCCAAACCATTGCAGATCCATCACGAATCCATCGATGGGAAATTGCGCCTGTTTCAGGCTAGCGAGTTTACTGTCGAGTTCTTGCCAATTGTCATAGCCATATTCGGAAACCCATAAGCCGAAAGCCTTCAACGGTGGCACAGGTGCGCGCCCAGTCAGATCTAGGTATCGACTGCGTAGCTGTTTTAGATCAGCACCGATAAACAGGAACACGCCTAACGACGGCTCTTCACTACTCACCTGCCATTGAGGTGATTCGAAATCAAACGACAACGGATAGTGTGTATCGAAGAACAGACCGTAGTTATCCATCCCCTCCCCGAGCACATAGGCCACGGGGATTTGGGTATCACCCGATGCGGCGATATCGGAATAGGTCATCGCGTTACCGGTAGAGGTTGCAGGTAAACGCTCCTCACCGAGCCAATTCGCACCGTCGTCACTGGTATCTAACTTCTGGCCCAAACCATAAATATGACTAAAGTTTTCCTGGCTCAGTGTCAGTTCAAGCTCGTCATCGTCACTTTCAGCCAGACAAAGACGGGTTAACGTGATCGGCTCAGGTTGACTCAAATCGGTGGTCAGCAAACAACCCTTCTCTAATGTCACACTCAACAAGGCAGTACTTAACGTCTGAGAAGAGGGATCATATTGATGACTGGCAGGTCCATCGAACTGTGTCTGCGCCAGCATGGGCGAAAAGTAAGGTTGTCCGGCAGACAATTCACTGTGGTAGGCGATATGAAGGAGATCATCATCCAACAATGTCACCATCACATCCCCCTGCCCACCAGTGATCAACAGTTGCGGCTGTTGCGCGTCGATATACTGTGATTGCAATGGGCCTTCAACCGAAGAGGAGCCTCCGCTGGAACAAGCGGAGATAGTTAAAGTGATGGCAGATAAGGTCACACTGGGGAGACCGCGTAGTAACGAATGAAGGCCAAGCATACTCATAGAGCGCTCCCTGCAATAGCGAAAGTGATAAACCAACGTAGGTAAAAGCAACCCCGCACTCTAACTTGAGCAATCCATAAATAAAGTGCTATCAGTCAGATAATTAGCATTGGTTTGATCGACTCCCTGCAAGAGCTACTCAAATAACTGATATCAACAATCTACTGTTTGGCTGCTAGCTTGACGACGGAGTCGACCAATGAGGCTGTGCTGGCGTCCCCCACCTCACGCAACGCATCTAAAGACCATTTGGTGATCAGCTCACTCACTTCAACCTTTGCCTTCCCCTGTTCTCCCTGATAGGTATCAGCCAGTATTTGCAGTTCAAGCAACTTTTGCTTTGCAGAAAATGGGATGTCACTGCGCGAAACTAAGGTCTCTATTTTTTCCACGGTCTGCAAGCTTGGCCCATCAATAATAATTGCAGCCCCATGACTAGCTATTGGTAACCACTCTTGGCCTGACTCTTCCGCCAGCTCAGCAAACAACGCTTCGGCCGCTGGCCCATCTCCTTGCGATACTGCAACCATGCCTAAGATCGCCTTTGCCGTAATCCGAGACTTCTGATATTTCCGGTCCAGCTCAACACCATTGGCCAATAGACGTGCTTTAGCAGCATATTCTGCACCCAACCCTTCCCACCCATTGCTGTACAGTGCCAGTGAAAATGCCGAGTAAGCGACATACTTGCCAGGGTCATCACTCGCCGCCTTCCGCGCGAGTTCTGCTTCAGCCAACGAGAACACGGGATATTGTCCTAGCGCTAATCCTACCGAAGCCATCGAATGCACCAGTTCCTTATGAACCTCATCGGCTTCAGCACTTTTCACCTTCTTGTTGTAAAGCTCCAAGCTGGGATCCACAGTGTGCTTTGAGAGCTTCTGAAAGCTAACATAACTAAATGATTTACGGGTTTCTTCATACTGTGCTTTTTCGCTTTTTTGCGTGCTTGCACAAGCAACCAAAAAAAGCACACTGACACTCATCATGACGACTTGAAGCGATGATCTCACACGACATCCTTATCTACTCGGGGATAAAAACGAACCAATTTTGACAACAGCTCCGTTAGACGGATGAAGTCTACTGAGCAAGCAAATAATTAGCAATATGCACACACGCTAATGCGAGTGAAGCAAAAAAAGCAATTAACCAACCCAGATATCCAATCCTATCTGATCTATGACTCTGGCCTCATTAACCTAAAAATAGTTGGGCAGTGCTGAACAAAGCCAGCACTGCCCATCTTGGCTATAAGCCTTTTTTAAAGTGCCGAGATTCAGACATGACCGATTTCACCATCTTGCCAAACTCCTTATCTTTTGCCCGCTGCTCTGCCAGAGAGGCGCTGTTTCTCGCTTGCTCTCGCATCAACTTGAAGTAGTTTGCCAAACGCCGCGGTGCCAATTCACCACGGTCGATCGCTTGTTGCACCGCACACCCAGGCTCACCGGTATGCTGACAATCGCCAAATCGACACCGCTGCGCCAATTCATCGATATCGGCAAAGGTCAGACTAACCCCCTGCTCACATGCCGTTAACTGCAACTCACGCATTCCCGGGGTGTCGATCAAAACCGCCCCCGATGGCATAAAATGCATCGAACGCGACGTCGTCGTGTGCCGCCCTTTGCTGTCATCCTCACGAATAGATCCGGTATCCTGGATCTCATTGCCCAATAAGGTATTGATCAACGTCGATTTACCCACACCGGAGGAGCCCAACAACGACAGCGTGCGCCCCGGTCGGCACCAGCTCAACAGCACTTCGCAACTAGTGCGATCTAACGCGTTGACCGATTCCACCAGCAGCAGGGGGTCTAAGCTTTGGATCGCTTGTCGTTTTTCATCCACATCGTCGCAAAGATCCTGCTTAGTTAATACGACGACGGGTTCAACTTCGGCCTCATGGGCAAGCGCTAAATAACGCTCAATCCGGCTCAAGTTAAAATCCTGATTTAGCGAGCAGACAATAAACAGCGTATCAACATTGGCAGCGATAAACTGCTCACCGAGCTTACTGCCAGGAGACTTGCGCTTGAACAGCGACTTACGATCCAGCTGACGCAAAAATCGATTGTCACCATCAAGCAGCAACCAATCGCCCAGCGCCATTGGCGGTAATGATGGAGTAATCGGCATCCGGCTCAATGCCTGTTCAGTGCGCACCACATATTCACTGCGGTGGTGGGCAACAACACGAGCAACGGTTGTCTGCTCAAACTCGTCTAACGTCAGTTGTTGTTGAAAAAAAGGTTGCCAACCCAATAGGTTGAGAGAAATTATAGAATTCATTTGTTTTCCCTACGCACGCAAAACCAACGTTGCGTGAGCACAGATAGATCATGCTTGGGGCAAACGAAAAATCATTGACCCCGGTGAGAGTACACCGGGCAAAGGAGAAGGAAATAGACGCGGATCTTTGTTTGTAGTGCTGACTATTTCTCGGCCTTCACCGGGTGGGTTTTAACTACAATCATCAATATCTCCTGTACTACTTCAACGCTTCATTAAGGGCAGGAATATAGCAAACAACGCATGATCTGTATATCGTAATCCACAACCATTGTATGGATACCCCACGACATCAACACTCCGTGAAAGTAGCGTCCCTCAAAGTAGGGACGCTACTAAACATGGCACTTTCACGCTAGGTTTATGGCCGCTTCAGACAAATATCATAAGTAGCGCCAGGGGTACCGCTCAGATAGGGGTAGTAATACCCTTCGGTGCTGGTATAGCTGAGCGATGTTGTCGATGAACGTTTCAGCTCCCACTGACTGCTCTTCCACTTATAGAAAGACATCGTCAAGCTGGTGCCAATATTCTCCATGCCGTGGGTACCATAACTGGATGCATAGTAATAACCACCGTCCACCGGGCTCGCTTTACCATCCGCGTTAAGCGTACCGTTGTAATGGGTGTATCCGCTTGGGCAGGTTCCACTGCCACCGCCACTCCCATCAGTGAGCGTCACCGTCACATACGAAGAGGCTGTACTCGCTTCACCACAGCTATTTAGCGCTGACACATTGAAGTAAACCACGGACTCCTGCTCGTCAGTCACACTGATTTTCGTATCCGTGGTTGTTGTAAACTCCTCCCACGCCCCCTTTGCTTCGTTCCAGCGCTTAACTAAATATCTGTCAGCACCACTCACGCCATCCCAAGAAATTGTATATGAACTGCTAGTGATACTGCTCGCCACGGGGGTGTTTGGCTTTGCCAGCGCTTCACATTGGCCACCATCCACCTGCATAGTAATTGTCACGTAGCCCGAAGTGCCACTTCGCTCGCCGCAATCGCTCAATGCTGTCACGGTCAAATAGACTTTCTCATCTTGCACACCCGTGACTTGCAAAGAGGTCTCTGCCACCGTCTTGTAATCTACCCATTCTCCAGCGGCTGAATCCCAACGCTTTATCAGATAGGAGTCAGCGCCAGCCACGCCAATCCAGGAAACAGTAAACGACGAAGTTGTGACATTACTGGCAACGGGATCGTTTGGCGTTGTAAGTAGATCGCATTGGCTACCACCTCCTCCACCAAATCCGGTATCAGAAATAGACCCGTTCTGATTAACGATTTGGATCAGGTCATCATTGGTAATTTTCAACGCTTGCAGGCGACCGCCATAATAACTCGCCATACCAACATCAACGCGCCATACCTTTCCGTCACAAGCCTGATTAATACTGCGTTGACGGGTATGCGCGATCACCATGCGCGACGCATTTAGCGCACTCAGAGTCTCGTTCAATTGCTGGCAATCACTGGCAGACAAGGTGTCGTCACCGTAATCACGATTCCACAAAGGGCCCGAACCGCCCACGGAAGACGGCTCGCGGGAGTACCCCTTCATCCACTCACTGATCTCAGCATTAATGTTGTCAATCCCGTAACGGGCATGGGAAGGAGTAATGCCACCATGCACAAATACGGTACGGCCAACCATCACAATGGCATTATGCTCCGACAGCACCTTGGCATAGGGTCCTCCAGGCTTAAAGGCAACAGCTCTGCCGCGTTGGCTCGATGGCAAGCTAACCACATCAGAATCAGTAATGCTGTTGTTGTAGTAGCCCTCAAACTGGCGAAAGCCTCCCGTCGTTACATAGCGAAAATCCAGCTCCACGTTCATGGTTTCATGATTGCCGTTAAGGACAAGCACTTGGCCGCCGCTTTGTTGTGCCTGAACAATCAGATTTTCAAACAGATCCAATATCTGCTTTTCAGTGTCGCCACGATCTAGCTGGTCACCCACTTGCACCAGTGTTTTGCTACCACCAATCCAATTGTTACTGCCATCAATCAGCTTTGCTGCACGCAATATGGACACCATGGCACTGTAATCGCCATGCAAGTCCCCAATCGCAAAAACCTCTTTTTCGGCAGGCAGAAAGGTAGAGGGTCTGGCAAAAGCGACATTAGCTACGCTAATTAGCAAAAATGACACAAATACGTTAAGCACAACTCTATTTAAATTCATGTTTACTTAATTCCGTTTATCTAATTAATTAGCCGCGAATAAAACCTCGAAAAATAAAAACACGCTCACTCACGAAACAACCATAAAACTTCTGAACAGCCGCCCACAAAGCAGTAATTTAGAAATATAAAAATAATAATAACTTCTATTTTTAATGCCAAACAGCCTTACATTACAAAGGTACCGGTGATAGAGTGTGTCAATAAATTGACACGCAATCAATGTTTTTAACTCGCTAATTAAGAAAGCTATTTTGGAGAGAACCATGGACAAATTGATCACCGCTGTGGTGTCAATTGTATTGCTTACATCATTCTTATTAATAAATTTTAAAGATTCACTATTTCCTGATGCTCAACCGCAACAAAATATGTCAACAGAGCTGCAATCATCCACACTCATCAATGATGCTGGAGAAGCACAACATGAAGGAGAACAACAAACATCAGCAACTGACTTAGCGCACCACTCGGTTGCTCAAGAGATGGAAATGTTGCCGCCTAAACTCAGCCCAGACGTTGATGATACTAGACTTTGGCAGACACAAACCTCTGTTCCATCGACTTATGCCTCGCTAGAAAATGAGCCGGTTGACAGAACCTACCTAAAGGTCAATCCAGATGTTCTATCAGCGATCGACACTGGTGATGAATTTGAGTTCTACATCCCACAAGTGAATGAACATTTTGAAATAAGTGCCGACGAAATTGAGTACCACAGTAATGGCGACAAAACGATTAAAGGCCAGGTGCAGGATCAATATGGTGAAGGCTACCCAGTGACAATCACGGTGGGAGAAAATGGTTCTTTCGCCAATATTTCGACACCCAAAGGTGGGTTTGTCATGGAAAGTGATAACCAGGATGGATGGATTGCATCGACAGTAGATATTCATAACCTTCAGGATTTCAACAAGCCTGATTATGTGGTTCCTAGTCAACCTGAGCCTTCAATACCAAGCCCGTCTAATTAAATCTACAAATAGAATTAAACAATAGAAAATAAATTTAATAATCACATAGGTAATACGGATGTCTTTCTCGCAAAAATTTGGAAATAGATCAAAAAGCGTTGCGCTTTCTTTGATCGGTTCAGTATCAATGATGGCGGTAACCACGGCGGTCGCTGCTAACGATATTGTTGATGTAATGGTGCTCTATGATACGGCTGCAGAGCAGGATCGCCGAGGTGCAATAGAAACCTACGTAAACCAACTTATCTCCTATTCCAATAGCGCCTATCAGACCAGTAACATGAATGTCAGGCTGCGTTTGGTCCATCAACAAAAACTCGCCGTGAATGGCGTAAACGCCGTGGATGGCAGTAGCTTAGACAATTTCCTCAATGACGCCACCGTCAAGGAGATGCGTGCCGAACACGGCGCCGATGTCGTCGCCTACCTCACAGTCGCTTCAGGCGGCGCATGTGGCTTAGGCTATGTCGGCTCTGGTGATGGACAGATGAGTTCCTGGTTTAAAAACTATGCATTCTCAATTTCTGGTTCAAACTGTGGTGCCTTAACCTTTGCTCACGAAGTGGGCCACAACATGGGCCTGGGCCACGATCGAAAACAGGACACCAGTGGTGGCATCTTCACCTATGGTCTAGGCCACGGTGTTGACTACCGCTTTGGTACCATCATGACCTACGCCCATCTGTTCAATACCAATAACTATATCGACGTATTCTCTAACCCCCGCATCAGTATCTGTGATGGCCTGCCCTGCGGCGTAGACAGAAACGCCGCTAATTCAGCGGATGCTTCCTACGCAGTAAACCAAATCTCAGCTCAAATGGCTGATTTCTACCCAACCAAGCATACCGATGGCGGTGACGGTGGTGACGGCGGCGATGGCGGCGATGGCGGTGACGGCGGTGACGGCGGCGGAGATACAGATCCGGCCGATCCGATCCGTGAAGTCCCCACTATCGACGGCAACCTAATCACCAATGCCAGCTTTGAAAATGGCTTAACACCGTGGTTCGGTCAATATGACGCCCAAGTCGCACTGGACCAGATCAAGCGATATACCGGCGAGCAAAGTGTGCGTTCGTTTAGTCGCCCATATAGCTATTCAGGCCCAGCATATACTTTGACAAACAGCCTGACACCAGGGAAAAAATTCAAAGTCTCTGCTGCAATGAAGTTAAAAGGGAACGGCTCACAACCGGGCTCAGCAACGATTGGTATTACCGACAACAATGGCTTCAGATTTATTAGTCTGGGTAAAATCGGTATATCTTCAGACAAATGGACAGAGATAAACGCCGAATTGGATCTAACGGATTCAACCAGCATCGAAAGTGCCTATATCCTGTTCTACGGACCTGAAGCGGGTCGCGAGTTCTACCTGGATCAAGTCAGCGTTGTCGCAGAAGACCAAGCCCCGACGGACCCAACCGATCCAACAGATCCAACCGATCCAACTGATCCAACTGAACCTGATAACCTGATCGATAACGGCAACCTTGAAGAGGGTAATGTCACTAATTGGACTGAAGGTTTTTGGGGAAGAATAAAACGAACTGCGAGCGCCCACAGCGGAAACTATGCGCTGCAAAGCTACCGTCGTTGGGCCTGGTACGATGGCCCCAGACAGTTGGTCACAACAAAATTAGACAACGGTAAGAGTTACGCACTTGAAGCATGGACTCGCATGGCTTCAGGCAGTGGCAACATTGAAGCTCGATTGACGTATGTCGATGACACGGGTCGTCATTGGATCAGGCTTGATAAAGTCAGCGCAACCACAGAATGGACCATGTTAAGCGGTGAAGTCACCTTAGAGCTATCGGGTGCACTGCAGGAAGCTGCGATCCACTTCTTTGGCCCGAACGCCGGTAGCAGCTTTATTGTTGACGACGTTAAATTAACAGAGAAGTAAACAGCACTTATTAGCAAAAACAGCACCCGTTCGGCACCAGCAGAACGGGTGTTTTCAAGCAAATAACATCCCTAATTAGTCTTACCACGCCGCAAACATCTTTACCGGATGACACATGATCTGGCATCGAACATCTCACCGCATTTAAACGTGATTTGGGCGGCGTAGCAGCCTACGTAGCCCTGACCAAAGGCGCGGCGTTTAGCTACACCTTCAACAACCTCACTGACGGCAGTTATCGCTTACTCACGCCCGATAGCGCGAATGGCACATATAACGAGACCAACGTGACCGTCAGCGGCGGCAGCTTCAGCGTCGACGTGGCAGCAAACTCATTTGCGGTACTTGAGATACAGTAAAACGCACAGATAAACCGATACACGATCAAAATGGCGGCAGGAGCATCCTGCCGCCATTTACTAACTTCCCTACGTTTGCCAAGCAGTTCCCAGAAAATCTTCTATATCAACCCGCATCAGCACTTGTGTCTTATCAGTGTAAAACTCATTGCTATAAGACTTCTTGCAGAGACTTCTGGCGTTGATCAATTTTTGATAAATCTTTTCGTGCTTCTCATAAAAAGTGAACAAACAGCACTCCAAGTTGTAGGCATCAGCAACGGCAAAGGTTTGCTTGAAAATTGAACGGATCACCTTAAGCTGATTTCTGAAGCTTGGATCTACAGCAACTCGCCAGCTGGACGCTAGGTTTCGACCTTCGTCACGAATAGATTGAGTTTCTTCAGGAAAAAACTTGTCAGTATGGAGTCCCGCTGGGCCATCAAAAGTAATACTGTTAGTACCAACGATGCGCCCATTCACTTCAGCCACAATCACCTTTGTTTTGGGCATGTTATCCAATTCAGGAAAGTGAATTAGTTGGCCACTTTTAGTGGC
The DNA here is from genome assembly GCF_003336225.1 of Corallincola holothuriorum. Classification (NCBI taxonomy): domain Bacteria; kingdom Pseudomonadati; phylum Pseudomonadota; class Gammaproteobacteria; order Alteromonadales; family Psychromonadaceae; genus Corallincola; species Corallincola holothuriorum. Next base: position 110,272 of record NZ_QPID01000009.1, on the reverse strand, counting down.
GGGTGTTAAGCCTGCGCCGACAAAAGCATCATGGGTCAGACGATAGACACTATCCATGTCATCAGTAGTCGCGATTCTCGTAGTGAGTTCAGACAAAATGCAGTCCCAGTAGAATAGTAACCACATATAATACAATGACTTTAAAGAATTAAAAATGGTAAGGAAGACGCTGAGGAAGCTAAAAAATGACGACACGCCGAGGATACCATCAACGCGTCGTCACGCTAACTAACGAGGGTAGTAATCTATATGATCAATACCTGCTAGCGGCTGTAATTACGGCCAAAGTTGTTGTCCCAATATTCATCACCATTCACGCGATAGCGAATTGCGAATTCAACATGCTGATTAGCAACTTCACTCTTTAGTGAGTAACGCCATTCCTCAGACGAGCCATCATTGTTTGAATCAACGTATCTGGCTTCAGCCGTTTCCACGGTTTGCCAACCATCGGTGGTGTAAACAACATCCACCTGCTTCTCGAAACCTAAGTTTTGCAGGTAGAGCGTGCCAGTCATGTAGTAGAAACCATCTCGAGAGCGATACCAATCATTCATCTTCTGGTTCTTAATCATGAAATCAGAATGCAGGATAAAGTTATTCTCAACTCGTCCACCTTCAACCTTGGTCAGAAGGTAGTCAGAGTGGTTGTTGTTATCCCAGAAGGTTTCCCCATTCACTTCGTACTTGATGGCAAACTGGTACTCAGACAAAGAATAGGGGCTCATCTCAGAAAAGCGCCATAACTCCAAGCCATTGTCTAATGACTCTGCGTAATTAGCTTCATACTCCTGCCACTCTTCACCGTTGATGCTAGCAACGACAGTGACTTTTTTGTCATAGGCCAGATTCTCAACCAGGATGTCACCTTTAAAGAAATTGGCAAATGAGAAATCAATAGTAGATGTGGCTTGTAGCAGCTTTACTTCTTGTGCATTAACCCCATGACCAAATAAAACAGCAGCGCCCAATAGCAATGATAAAACAGCTTTCATTAATTACTTCCTTATACAATCTAAACTAATAATATAATTGATACAAAGTATCATGTGACGATATAAATCCCGACCACTTGATACAGCGTAACACCTTACATGTGACAAAATTATTTATTCAAACGAATAAATAACTATCTTCAACCGATCACAAAACAAAAACAAAGGCACATCAAATCAATGAGCTAGATCAACACCGCTTAATATCAACTTAAACTTAACGTGGATAAAAATAATACAAACAAGAGATAGCTAACACATTAAACCCTAATATGGTTAGCGATACCAAAAGCCAACACAAACAACCTAAATGCGTCATCTAAGATATGTATATAGCCATTAGAGGAAACCTGAATATTAATTAGAAGAGATTAATAAGTAGAATATTGGTAGGCATCGGGGATGGTCACTGAGCGTGCAAGCCATTGCTCGAAAAGCAGATTAGCTCTGTGATTAGCAAAGCCAAAGATCTGTTTGATAGCTATACCAAACAGACCGACTGGAGAAAGGTAGCTTTACCCTCTAGCTGCAAGATGAGTCAATTCCTGCATTGCAACTAAGACGATTTTTATGGGCCAACAGACCTATTAAGCAAGCTGACTTTCTGCCTCCTCAGTAACAGGATCACGATATCGATGAGGAAACTGCACCGCACGCTTTTGAAATGACAAAATGGCGTCGTTCTTAATCACTCCATCATCAATATTGATCGCCCGTCTAATGGTTTCATCTTGCTGCCAAGCATCACGGCCAGCCAATACCGTGGGCAAATAGACAATAAGTGCAGCAGAGATAGAGCGTGTGGCGCTTTCCCATAGATAGCTCGGCGTATGATCCACTGCGTAATAGTCGACACTGCCATACTGGATTATCGGCGTCTCGAATGTGGTCGGTTTAGCAAAAAAGAACCCCATCCCTTCATCACAGCTGACATCAATAATCAGACTTTTCGGCTTAAGCTTGGCCCCCTCAGCTTGCGTCACAAAATCAATGGGATGTTCGGTATTCTGAAAAGTACCATTTACAATAATGTCAGCTTCACTGATCAACTCAGTCAATGGCCGCATAGATCCATCATGCTCTACCAGCATCATCCGTGCTTCGCCTGCATTGCCACTTCGAATTCTGGCATAGTTACAATCCAGCACCTCTTCACGAACCTCATGATCCGGACGCTGAATACAGATAGTGATATCTCTGAAGCCATGCGCTTTCAATGCGTAGATCGCGCCACGACTCACAGCACCAAAGCCGAAAATAATGATCTTACGTTGATTACCATAGTGACCATCAATCCCTTTCAGTTGCAATGCATGGATAACCCCGCAATAACCGGCCATCTCATTATTTTTATAGAAAGTATGGCGACCAGCCTGCCCGTCAGGAGACCAAACATACATATCTTCAAAGGCAATCAAAGTCTGCTTACGGTCAATCGCCGCCTGGGTGATCTCCTGCTGCTGCACACAATGCACATAGCCCCAAAGCGTGCCGCCCTCACGTAACTCTTGCAGATCTGCCAACACTGGCTTGTTAATAATAACCGAGCCAATTTCTGCCAAAATTTCATGGCGTGTGGCTATGCCTGCGGTCAGCGCTGCGATCTCCGAGTCTGCGATGCCAAATGGCGCACCATAGCCCTCTTCAAATATCAGTTGGCGCCGAAGTGCTTCAGGGATCCGAGTAAGGTGCTCAGGGTGGATAGGAAACCGGCGTTCATCTTGCTTTTTCGAAGTCCCAATGACTCCCACTAATGACGTGTTCATGTCGTCGTTACCTTGTAATTAAAATAATTCAATGAGTGACTGCATGGACACATTGTCAGTGTCGCCAATAGGCCTACGTACGTACACGCTGTGCTGTCGCAACCGTTACAACATCAAAAAACACAACGCTGTAAAAATGACGGGATAAAAACCTAACAATGCCTGGTTAAGGAGCGCCAGTCGCAGGTTGCAGCATCATGACGGCAGCCGAAGGGCAACGCATCAGGCAACTTGCTTTAAGCAATTATTAAGGGAGCAGGTGAAGAATGGAGAGTTCAGAGTACCATGAATACAGTAAACCACGTAGACAAGCTGTTACTCCCTCACAGGATCAAACATACAGCGCTCATTCCATATCGCACAATAAACTTTGGTTCAGACAAGAGGCGGGCTTTTCATAAATTCAGAGGTCATGCCTAAAATCGGTCAAACACATGGGCTACCGCCATTTATGAATTTTCTAAAAATCGCGTTATGGCAAGTCAGATCAACAAGTTAAATCAAGCGCGACGCACACGCACTACCTTCATAAACTCCATCTCAAATCCTGCCACTGACTTGGTCTCGGGGTAGTAACTAAGATTAACCCGCGCGCCCTTTAGAGACTGATATTGCTTCTGCCGCTTAAATACAAATGGCACCTCGTAACCTTCGATCATCAATGTGTGGCGGATCCAATCCCCCTCCTCCCGCTGTACATGGGAGTTCACCTGGCAATCATCGGTATGAATAAGCTCAGGCCGCTTTTTTAGTAGTTTTTCAGGGGTGGTTTTCATGACATAAGTACCGAAGAAAACAGCGTGCTGGTAACGTCAACTATATCAGCATCCCAGTTAAAACCAATCTCTGCGCAACTACAATCACTTCGGGCTTCAAGCGCCGCAAGACTTGTGGGTGTCGGACATTGTCTGGTGATCATATAGGACTGGCTCAACAAGCAGTGACTCAGAGCACGGTGCTCTGAGTCACTCAGCCAGCTTATTGAAGTGTCTCAGGAAGCGATGGATCTTTCGCGGTCGCAACACCGACACTGCTATGCCTGAAGATAAAACGGTCTACGTTGAACTTCGTCGAGCGGCCGCTCATCACAAACCGATACTCCGTATCCGCTTTCAGTTTGTACACCGGGTTATAAAACTCCCCATGTTTAGGGTTGAGCTGCGTAGCCCAGCCCCATCCAGTGGCGCTGCCACCAAAAATTTTAGTGTCGTTCTTCAGTAGTGCTAATGCGGCATTTTTTTCATGACTCGTACTGGCTTCAAAATCCCCTTCCAAACGGAAAAATGCATCATTGTTTTTGTCAGCAGCTTCGCCGTCTAATCGCTTATGCGCGCGGATATACAGTTGATAATCACCTGGCTGCGAGACTTTAAAGCGATAGGATATTGCTGACTGCGGGGCGGAATATGAATTTGGACCAGTGAATTCAACATGACCGGAACCGGTATACCCGGCTACCGCTTGCTTCACAATCCATTCACCCAACGCATCGGTGGTATGTTCGGCCTCAATAATCACCAGGCCATCCACATCAACGTAAAGGTCTTCGTCAGGGTCAACAGGTGGCACAACCGGAGGGATGACCAAATCATCATCTCGTCGCACCAAAACAACCCAATCAGAAGAAGGCTCCTGAGGCGGCTCACCCAAATCAACAAAGCCACCGCCAACAACACCCGTCACAGATCCCTGTTGCAGTTCCCCCCCGTTACGAGGGTCGAACCAGACAACTTCATATGTACCAGATGCACCATTCAGATCTAATTCCGTACTGCCACCCTGCTTCAAATAAACCACATAAGTGTCGTTCGCTTTATAGAAGCCATAGTCATTTTCAGCACTACTGATACTGTTGTCGTTAACCATATCCCAGAAAGGAACGTTATTGTTTTTAAAGAACTCAAGGCTATACCGGGTGACATCCCACCAAGCGTCTCGACTACGAAAATCTTCCAACGTTAAATCTGAGTGAGCATAATCGTAGCCAAAGTACCATTCGTTGCCGGCTCCCCCCGCCATCAACGTACCCCAAACACCATTTTTACGCCCATCGACCTGACTATCACCAGCGTTATCATCTGGCCGTAACGCAAACTTCGCATCACCGGGTTCATCGACCGAAATTATCCAGGCTTTCCCGGTCTCTTCTGAGCGCCGAATCCACTCCAGTACCTGACTATGAACATCGCTGAAGTCTGCTTGGCCCATTTGCATTGAAGCACCATGCAAATCAGATTGATCACCTAATAGCGGCCCATAAACCTGATCTTTTTGGCCTGGGTATGTGTGCAGAACAACAGGATGCTGATAAGGATCATTCGCGGCAAAGTAGCTCGCCATATCCTGTACTTGCTGAGTCGATTGCGTGTTCTCCTCACCTAAATTCCAATTCAATGCCAGGTGGTAGCCAAAACGGGCGATCAATTCACGGTAGTAAAGCTTGCGCTGGGCACCTAATTCGCCGTTATCAAGCAGATGATCATTTTCAGTTTCTTGAGTTTTGAAATGCAGGAAGATGCCGTTGTTCTGCATATGGGAAAAAACAACGTCCCACTGAGCTAAACGAGAAACATCAAAACGATAACGCTCATCATAATCTGTGTAGGGGAAGACGTTTTGGTCGTCACCCTCAATATTCATGGTCAGAAAAGAGATAACATTCTGACCTTCGCTGACGAGATAATTAACCGCGCCGATTAAGCCCTTTCCTTTATCATCCTGCCAAGTCGGATCACCGTTATTCCAGTCTGCAACATGGGGTTGCCAGGTTTTTATCTTATCGTCTTTATGATTGTCCGACTTAAAGTCACCGTCGAAGTCAGCATAAGCCAGCAAATTTTCAGGGGAATCAGAACCCTGTTTCAGAAAGTACTCTCCGCTTTCCGCAAAACGTAGATAACGTTCACCGACGTACTGTAAGCGCCCTTTACCGCGGAAATCCCTGCCAGTTTTGTCGCTATCAGCGACAACAAATACCCCTGAGACACCGTCAATGTCACCACCGGACTGCCCGGCTAATGCATTCGCATTTAGGGCAACATTCTCACCAGTGCGAAATGATACTTCATATTTCCATTCTCCCACCTTGTCAGGAGAGAAATGAACCCGCCATTGGTTACCTTCGTCCGCAGCGCTGTTAGCCGCATCACCGTCTGCAGCAAAAAATCCCGGCACCACATAACGGCTATCACCGTTAGAGAAAGTGACATCCATACGATAGTCCGTGAACGGGTTAATCGTGTCTGTTTCAGCCACTTCAGGCCCATTAAAGGAGATGGTAACCTTGTGCCATTGACGTAACTCACCCGTGATCACCTCATCACCGCCCGCAGCGGGAAGCTCTACACAACCGTCACTATCTACAACGCTACCTTCCGGTGTATTCGGGCATTGATCCACCGCATCAGCAACACCGTCACTGTCTTGATCTGTACCTTCAGTACAAATATCCAAACTAAACCAACGGGCGCGGGCGCTATCGGCGACATCACCATTCATCACCAAGCCATTGGCATGATTAGTAAACTCTAGTTGGATAAAGTCGTTCGTTTGTAATGAGAAAAATGCACTATTCAGCACATGAGTTTCGAGGCTGTACTCTGGCGTATCAGTGCCGTGTATGCGGGTATTAGTAGCCTGACCAACCGAGGTGCCATTAACTTTGAGCACATAGCTCGGCTCACCGTCCGCTTCTTGTATGGTATGCAGCTTAAATATCACATCACTATCGATACCAGTGTATGTCTGTTGTGCAGCAGCAGTCGCTCCCGATTCAGCTATTTGTAATAGCTCCAATCCGGCTTTGGTGTCTTTAGTCGCATTAGCAAAACCAGTGATATCGGCATATCGTGCAAAATCAACGGCCTTTATCTCAGTACACACCTCGGCAATGACCTCATTGTCGTCATCACCAACGGTATCGTCGTCATCACCAACGGTATCGTCGTCATCACCAACCGTATCGTCGCCATCGCCATCGCCAACGGTATCTTCGTCATCGCCAACTGTATCGTCGTCATCGCCAACCGTATCGTCGTCATCGCCAACCGTATCGTCGTCATCGCCAACCGTATCGTCGTCATCGCCAACCGTATCGTCGTCATCGCCAACCGTATCGTCATCATCGCCAACCGTATCGTCGTCATCGCCAACCGTATCGTCGTCATCGCCAACCGTATCGTCTGGAACGATCTCACATCCTTCACTATCAACAGTCATACCGGCCGGGGTATTTAGGCAAGAATCGACATTATCAATAATACCGTCTTGGTCTGCATCGGCTTGCATAACGGGATCATCACCGCCGCCTCCTCCGCAACCAGCACAGGCCATAGCAAGGCATAGAATCGACAACTTGAACGTATGAATAACCAACTTCTGAGACCTCTAGAGAATAAAAGAGAAAGAAGACAGTTAAAGCTCAAGACGCATAACTACTGGCCTCTAGCTCAACTCACCCTCGGACAAAGCGAACAAAAAAGTAACAAAAAATCAACAAGTTGACAACGCTCTAGAGAGAACCGGATAAGTATTCCATGAGTACGGTCAAAGAAAGCTGACCAGAAACGAACGTGCTGCGACTTCTGAGACATGACGACAGAGTCCGCTCATAAAAAAATCAATGAATTCAACTAACAGTAGAAGGTAGCATTATCGTCAAAGTAGAATCTTGCAGTGAGTAAGCTCCTGATGCTGATTCTAATTGCCAAACAAAAACTTTTTGGCCCCATCGCGGCACAAAAATTGGCTTAATGAGGTGAGATTGTGCGAAGAAAAAGTTACCTGATAGCGGCTTTTTTCAGCCTGCTAATAACAACGGCATGTGCTGAAGATGGCAGTCAGCAAGAAGCAGAGTTTGGCCCACTAAAATGCCTTGGCACCGAACCTTTCTGGTCACTGGAGTTAAAGGACAGGACAATTGTCTTAGAAGACATGGATAGCGTCCAAGGCCAGTTTAAATTAACCAAAGCTATCACCAGTAGCAATCACACCAACCGTTGGTTTTTAACTGCAACCGGTGCCGATAGCGCGTCGGTATCCGTGGCTCTCAGCAAAACCAATCAGTGTTCAGATGGCATGTCCGATTTCAGCTATGAATATGAAGTCATGTTGCTCACCCCAGAGCAACAACTACTAAGCGGTTGCTGTAACCGTATAGAATCAGCTAAATAAACGTCCAGTGCTGCCCGCCTAATCCCAAGGTCAATTTGAGCTTTGGGATAAAGCGTATCAGATGGGTACCGACGAGCATCAACTGCTGCCTGACTCCTTCAATCTGAGCCCAACTGCAGGGAATAACAAATAGGTCAACCTAGCGTATGAGTAGGGGAAGATGACAGTGATTAAGATAAGCCGAAGTTCAATCATTCTGGCGGTGGTGATGCTTGCTTACATCGCCTGGTCTCAGGTGGCTCTGTATCTAAAAGGGGAGGCACTTGCCATCGAAAAAGCAAGAGTGCTAAGCATTGCCGATCACTTGGAGTTCTGGAAGCACACCTTCTTGCAACAGCATGCCGCCATAGACGTTGAGGCGTTAAAGGGCGGTGTTCGGAATGTTCAATTGACCTTGATTGAACAAGAACAGATGACGCCAGAACAACAAGATAAAGTGTACGTGATGTATTACAACGCCCCTACAGACGAACAGCTGACCGCTTTAAATCGCTATCAATCTGAGCTCGTACTAAGCCGCTATTTTTACCTTGTCGTGAATGAGAATGGCCAAGTGACAGAGACCTTTTGGGACAAACCCTGATATTTCAAGGGTGATGGGGCTGACCCAATAGCAACGTATTGCAGTGAATAACAAGCGATGGTTGTCGGCCGAAGGTACTGTGCAAGCAGTAGTCATTCAGACCTATCAAGATCTTGATCGATTAGCGGCATTCTCACAAGCCAAGGTTGTCAGCGCATAAAAGAGGAAGCTATAGTCCCACAGGTCATGGAGGACCAAACAATGAACAGAACATATCACTCCCCTTTATACTTTCTCATTCCCTTAGCCCTTCTGGGCTGCTCAATATTAAGCGGGTGCAGCAAACCAGAGCCCTCAGTAGGTACTTCATATGCTAAAAATGGCTTTTCAATGGTACTGCCAAAAGATTGGGTGGTATTACAAGACTACTTCCCAGAAGCAACCCAACGCCTGATTACAATTTCAACATCCATTGGTTCAAGCGTAAGTATCGACATATTTGATACCCGCGCGAGCAGACCAAACTTAGAGCTGTTTCTGCAGCAACACATGTCTGACGCGATCCCTACAAGCGATCGTGATTCAGTGAAGATCTCATATGGTGAGGTAACTCGGCAGCAAGGCCGAGGATACTTTGTTGAAGTCCGCCTTGATGATGAATTCAATACCGCCTTCTACATCGAAATCGTTGAAATGATGTATGAGAATCACCAATCTTACGTCACCTTACATACGCCAATGGAAAGCAAAGACAAAGTGCTTGTGGAGTTCAATCAATTCATAGAGAACATCAACTGATCCGCTCCTGTAGTTTCAGACACCAAGGAGCAAACACAGATCCTATGCCACTTAATTTCAAGCTGAACTCCTTAAACTGTCGCAACGCAAAGGTGCCAATGTTGCCGCAAGAGATAGCTGCGATGGCCTGCACCTATCTTAAAAAGGAATAAGTGGCCGGATTTAACGGAGCAGGGAAAAATTAGCATTAATGCTCTCAGCCAGACAATCCAGCAACGTTGGAGACATGCCTCCGCTGGCTTATGAGAAACTTAGAAATTACAACTAACGAGTGGTCTACGAAAGGCTGGTCGATTCACTATGATTTAAATATCGATTGTATAGTTCAATCCCTCGAACATTATCCTTATCTACGAAGCGGCCTCGGCTATAAAGCCACGCTAAACTATCTATAGCTTGGGCATCTCCGGCCTTAACATGCTTTTCAACTTCAGCAACGTAACGAGAGCCATCGCCCGTATGTAAGCCAATTATGTGTAAGGATTCCCAATTTCCCATTTTATAGGATTTATCACACCAAACCTCTACCAAACCTGGATCTGGAGCATGCATTAGGCTTCTCTGACATTGCCTTGCAACCATGTCCATAGTGAGATTAGGATCATTAATATCATAATCTTTCCAGAGCCCAGTGTGAGCATGCACAGCACACGTAACTATCTGGAATAGAGAAACAAATACCCCAAACTTTACTACCATGCTAGCCTCCCTTCTCTATCAACACGCTTGGCCGGGAGGTGAACTTGAAAGGACTTTACCTTGGTATCTAACTCAACCTTTGGATGAGGGCGATAAAAGTACTTATCTTTCATCGAGTCTTTCTCATCAGATCTATCGATACAACTTGATTCCGAACGACAATAAAGCCCACCGACAATATCTATAAACTCTCATTTAAGATAAAGAATGGCATAGCCATTTCAAAGAACTCACAGCAGACTTTTACTGCTCGTCCTTCTTAAGGTTACCCTTTATTTTATCACTCAAGAAACCCCCCATAACCAAGCCAACCACAGCGACAAGACCACCCGCCACCAGCGAATCGAAACGAGCCCAAACAAGTAAACAGATAATGGCTAAGATAAGCACATAGGCTTCTAAAAAATAACCTGCAGCAAAAGATCTCACTGCCGACATAAAACCATTTCGTTTGTGCTCACTCATTTACAAAGCCCCTTCAATTGACGTTTTCAGGGCGTAGGAAAAACTGTTTAATTGGAACAGGCGCAAACGAAACCCTAGCACTTGCTGCTATCTATCTCGCAGATGACCTTCTTAACGTTCTCGTCATATCGCTGCATTGCTACTGCTTTATCTGGAACTTGACCAGAAACTTCTTCAAGCAAAAACTTGGCTCCTGTTTGTCCATTTTCGTAAGCCTTCTTCAGCCAGTAGTATGAAAGCTCAGTGTTACGAGGCAAAGCACACTCTTCATCAGAGAAACATGAGCCTAAGTAAAATTGTGTAAACGCCAAACCTGATTCTGCGGCTTCTGTCAGCAGCTCAAAGCCCTCAACATCATCGCTTGGATCTTCATTTTTGATATAGAGAAATCCAAGTAATTCGGCGGAATGCATTTCCCCCAGTGCCACTCCGCGCTTCAAGTACAACTTGGTGCCATCAAGGTCTTCTCTCTCGAGCAGTATGTTTGCATAGCGATATTGCGCTATAGGATTGTCGTTATCGGCAAGGGACTTTAATTTGGCCACCTCATTTTCATAGACGCCAGGTTCTAGAGAATCTAAACGCAAGCTCTGCACCTCTTGAGAGAAGTCTCTAGTTGGTGCAGTGACATCAGAACATCCAGCACCAAACAGCAGAACTAAAATTGAGGCCAAGAGAATGTATCTATTCATTTTTACCACTCACATTTAAGGTATAGGATGGCGTATCCATATTTATTATGTTCGACTTGTGAATCAGGGTGCACCTTGATACTGAGCTCAGGTATGGGAGATAGCTGAGGATTGCAGATTTTTGATATTTTTTCGCCAACATATTGAGTCGCACTCAAATCAACTACAGACATAACGTCGAGTACTTTATCAACTGTTAAAGAATACAAAGTAGGTGCCCTGCCAAAATCCCTGCGAACCTTCAGATACTGTATATTTATCGACACTACGCATCCTTTAGACTCTGGATGTTTATGCTTTGCTTTTTGGGCAATAGCTCTAGCATTACCTTTAACAAGATCGTAGAGAATCATCGCTCTACCTTTTTGCGAAATGACCCCAACAGCCATCGCCAGACCAGCGGTTGTTGTCGTTCTGCGGTACAACGACGTTGACGGCTGAATAGGCGCAAGCGCTCTAGTCGCTGATCTCGGGATACTGCTCAGTCCCTTCCAATGTAGGCGATCAGCCGCTCTAGCATTTCTAATGTTAAGGGTACGATCCAGTTCCGATAGAAGACTCTGCTTTCTTTTGGCGCCATTCAGATCATTAGGCAATTTCTCCAATGGTCCTGCTAACGAAGTTGGTTTGACAGGAGTGTCAGAAATATCAGAAAACTTAGGTTCTTTTTCTATTTGCTTACAGGCCTTGTACAAGGAGTCGACTGGGTACATATGATTGATGTAATCAGAAGAGAAGTTGTATGGGCCTTTGTGGGTCAGGACAGTGAATCTCATTATTAACATCCTTGTTGATTGGAAATCACAGAAGATAGAAGCAGTCCATTTGCTTCTTACGCATGCTGGTAGGCTGCGTAAAACAGAGTTGAAATCATAGTGTCCTCACAACTTGTAAGTCAATCTCGCAGCCCTCAACCCCCTCAAATTAAGGCCAACCTTAATATGGTCACTAGGAATTACTCGTCGGCGCTAGGCAAATCTTAAGCTCTCAGGTCGAAAATCAATGGCTCTGTTCCTTTTGATCTCGATCCTTGTTTCATTTGACAGCTAACGCGGCGGCCACAGGAAAAAGCCAGCGGCCTTTGTGCTCTAGGAGCATAGCAATGAGTTAGTAACTTGCATTGTTTATACACCGACAAGCTCGGAGTATTGCTTCTGAAGTACCGCACTTTCGCTCAACGGGGTTGGCCCGGACGGCATAAATACTGCCCTGGCTCCCGCACCAAGCGCAGCCTCTCTGAATGCACGAACTTCCACATTTGTATACCCGCCTTCCGCGTTACCGAGTAAGTGCAGAGTGATAACAGGTGCAACAGAAAGCCAGGTTTTTGGGCTAAGCTCCTGCACCAAGCTAGTAAGTGTTTTTTCGATTTCGACGAACTCACCCATTAAGGTGCGCGGGTGAGACAAAGCAGCGCATTTACGTTCGCAACGACGACCAGACGGAACGACCGACGCGATCATTTCCCCCGGCTTAACCTGCACGTACAACTGTTTCGATTTGAACACCGATTATCCCTTAGGTGTATAACGCTAAGTAGGAAGCAACTGCTTTATATCTCCACTTAGAGAACATGCTTCCTATCCCGAAAAACGTAAGCTAGCGAGAAGCTACTCATGCTCTTTCTTTAACTTGTTGTCTACTTTGATATTTCCTTTAAATTTTATCAATAGCCTCCCCCTATTTTGTACAAGGTTTTGACAAAATAAACACGAAAAACAAAAAAGCGAGCACCACTCTCGTAGCACTCGCTTTTTAAAGTCACTTCAACGCGCTTTTCAGCGCATCAAAAAATGATCACGTCAGATCTAGTTGGAAACTGTATACCAATTACGTCAGCTAGCTTTCAGTAGGTTAGGTTTTCCGCTCGAACAGTCTTAGTTGGAAACTTGAGTGCAATAATGAATGCCTTTCTTGCCTACTCAGGGTATTCAAGTTGGAAACCGTAAATTAGCGTAAAAAAATCAGTCAGTAGCGGCATGTTTAGAGCGCCTCTCGCTCCGATTGAAGGTCACACAATGCAGCTTTCGTTTTCTACACCACGCGATCGCAATCTCGTCAAAAACCTCGGCCGGAATTTCCAGGGTAAGCAGGCTTACCCGTGCGTTTTCAGCAGTTGTTTCACTGGAGAAGCTGAAGTCTTCCGGGTTCACAACCTCGATGGTTGCCGGGTTATGGTTATCCTTTTCAAAGGTAATTTCCTGATAGACCCCAAACCTTTCGTTACTCGTGTATGTCCACTCTTTCGTGCTCATGTCCGCTCTCCTGCAACAGAAACGCTGTTTATCGGCAGCTTCGCATCCGTTCAAGCATGTCGACGACGAGTTCGGTTTCATGAGGCAAGCATTCCAGCGGTGTGCGTCCCTGCAATGAAGATTTTGGCGTAATCAACCAGCGATTAGCTGCCTCCGGTTCTTTGAAGATTGCCATAAGTTGTGAGCAGAGTCCTGGCAGAGTAAGAAGCAAAGCTCCCAGCTCTTGGGTATTCAGACTCTCAAAATAGTCGTCACCACCCACTAAGTCTCGCTCATCAAGATCGGCAAAGCGCTTTCGAACAAGATCCCACTCCGACTGTTGCGCACTATCCAATTTCGAGCGCAACCGGCTAAGTTCCTGGTAACCTAAATCACCACAGAACCCCGACATTTCCGCATCGATGAGATGTATCAAAACCTCAACCTCCCTGTCGTTAAGCTCAACGACATTTCGATTCTCACTTGAACTTCTCATTCAAAACCACCTTCTAGCTTAAACTTCACATATGCTCGCAGTTCGTCCAATCCAAACCGGCCTAGCAGCGTCCTCGGCGTCATCCCACCATAGCTGGATATCGAAGCATTCGAGAACCAACTAACTATCTCTGAGTTTGCATGATGGCTTAACGCATTCATTGCAGCCTCATCGGACTGGGCTTCTAACAAAAGCTGATAAACCATTGAAAATTCGCGTGTCATGCCATCTCTCCTAAACTCCCTGTCTGAGCGACACGTTGCATGAGTGGCGTAAGCTCATCGAAGAGCTGCTCTAAGGCGGCATCATCAACATTTCCCGAGCTGACCATAAAAGGCGTGGGCGGTACGCCATCGCTGGCTTCAATTTTGTAGATCTCAATTGATCCATGAGGTTGAGCTATCTGAGCCATTTCTCGTACCAAACGAGACATCAAAAATCGATAACGAACGTCGATGCCGGGATCATCGAGCACTACTATCGATGGATAGAAGTCTGCGCTCAGATCACTCAATTGAAACGACTCGCCCATGCCTGCCTCCCTTTTGTCTGCATCATAATTTTAATCGCCTTATCAGCATGATGCTCGGGAGTGCCACTTAAGATTTCAGGAGTGCCACTAAAAATTTAAGGAGTGCCGCTTGAGGTTGCTGAACATGTAGTTTTACCAAGATTTTAATGGTCAGAAGTCATGTCAATGAACAGCATTAGCAGAGTCTTGGGATATAAAACAGCTTTGCCCCAAAGTCAGTAAGCCCTCACTATTCAAAAGATGGGGGACATACAGTGGTACTTAGATCTCGAGAGATTTTAACTGCTAACAGACCCATTGTTGCGTATTTTCACTTGATTGCCTTAATAATTATCTTTAGTGTCAATTACTTGGGCTTGATGGTTATCTAAATAATCATAGTGTTAGACGTGCGCATACTTGTTGGTATGATGTGAACGAAGCGTATGCGCACTATACAATTTATATGTTGCTCAGGAGGTTTAGTGCGCAAAGAAGACATTGATCATCAATTGAGAGAGTTAGCATTCGATTTCTTTTACTGGTTCTCACGTTTCGAATTTGCATTGAAAGAGAACAAATTTCTTAAATGTAATGAGCAAGGTAAGAATGCAGAGCCAGGGTGGGATAGCTTAGTCGAGTTTTTAGCCGAGGGATTTGAGCACACGGCTGAAACCAGTGAATTGCTCCAGCTGAATCCCAAAAGGCAAAAAGTGGGGGCGCACTCTGAGCTTGAATGGAAAGATGTGGGGTTCGATGATTGTAAGTCGGAACTATGTAGAGTTGTTCGCTTGCTGAAAACCGTCAGGAACAATCTGTTCCACGGTGGCAAGCATGGAGCTGAAGGATGGGATAATCCTGAGCGAACAGAAAGGTTACTTCGCGTAGGCAAGTCAATTCTCGATCAGCTGGCTCAGTTAGCTGATATAGAATCGGACTATACGCAGTTCTACTAGAACAAAACAACGCCTTATGGGCGCTTCGCGCCAAAGGATGGCAACTACAACGCGGCAACGCCGCTATCATCAACCCATTCAGCGGCGTAGGACCATTTGGTATTAATAAGCTATGAACGAAGCAATCGAAGAAATCTATAATGAGTTCGCATGGTTTCAGAATTTGACGCTAGGCGTTTTGTCATACTCATTGGCACTTACTTGTTTGGGTACAAACCAGCCAGGTGTCAACGCAACGATTTCCCTATTATTCTTGATTGGGCTGTACGATGCGTCTGTGCGTTACTACTTAACCATCTATGCACCGCAGATTCTCAAGCGACGCTACCCAAGCCTGACATTCACGAAGATTCCACGTCCGCCGCGTTTACCTGAAATAAAAAACACGATGCTCTACTTCACCGGTTCATTATTTCTATGTGCGATCGTATTTATGGAAGTGTATTTGGTTCTCAAAGGCTCTAGAGTGCCGTGTGAGTTTGAGAACTGGGCATCCTGCTATTTGCATGGTTCCTAACAAGGAACGACCGCAGGGACTTGCAGCGCCTGTCCCCAATACGGTTTTCCCCATCACGCACTAACTCGTTTCTGTCCATTAGTGTTTCCCCCCAGTTGCCGTACTTAAATCATTCAAAAATAATTCCCTCTTCAGTTCGTTTTGAGTTGGCAAAAGATATGGAAAGAGGAAACCGTTCGCGTTGACCCACTAGCCAGCCATGCCCTCCCAGTGCACGATCAATGTCAGACATCGACTTGAACTGTCCTTGTAGCCCTTGAAGTTGAGCCAACACGACCATGTCGCGCAACTCCCAGTTAATTCCGGACCTCGTTTTATGCGACTTAGGAGGCAGGTGCTTGTAAAGCCAGTCCTTGTCGTTTTTGTAGAGCCACATGTAAGCGCTGCAAGCCTGTTTTATGTTATTTCTAGAGGCATCTGGATTGGTTGCCATGTAGTCCAAAAGAGTCTTTTGGTTCACGCATCGTCGCCCCTGCATCACCAGGTAGTGACGCCACGCTGAGAGCCTTTCGTGGGACTGAATGATTTGCTCTACAGCCCCAACTGAAATCCCATAAAAATCTGCAATGTCTTGCCGGTGCATGCCCATGAATGCTTTGCGCCATACACCACGTTCAACCTCCTGGGTAATGTGCTGCCGTCGACGTTCAACGACTCTGTTTTGGCGTAACAGCAGTGTTTTTAAGTAGCCAATACTGCACTGAAGCTTTGCAGCGATTTGACGCATAGAGAGACCAGCGTCGAAGAGTTCCAATACTTGTGTCATATTGGCTAACACGTTGTATGCAGGGCAAGTGGCAACTGGATTTGCTTCGCGAAGCGGCCCATTAAAGAAATGTTCAGGAGTTTTAGCTAAGTAAGCCATCACTAGTGCATGGCGAATGTAATGCGTGGGTCTGCTGTGGTGAATGAGTCGTGGAACATAGTCGAAATCAGACAGCTCTGCTGGCAGCGCATTGACGGGCCAATGAAACAACTCAGACCAACATGCTATCAACTCAGGCTTTAAGTATCGCCAGCGAATGCGTCCTGCTTTGGTAAGCATCCCTCTCGTTTCCAACCATTGTTGGTAAAGGCCTGCCATTGGAATGACTGGGGTTTGCTGCCCCAGAAACAGATGCAGCTTGGCAAGGAATGTACTGAGCCTAACCTCAGCATCAGAGCCCAATACTATTTCGCCCTCGTCCCACAACGGCAGCAAGTATTGATGATTTACACCACCATCACCTGCTGGGGCGTGCTGTAACCGGCAATGATGAATTGGACAGGCGGTCACACCTTGGACCTGGTGGACGGTATGCCAATAAGCCACACCATAAGACTCTGCATCTTGCCTCATGCATTCGGGACAGCTTTTGAGGTAATGACCAAAGCTGAGTTTGTTAGCAGCTAAACGGCTTGCAACAATCACTTCGGACGCATCATATGTTGTTTCACTGCGCATCAGCTCTAGACGTTTCTGTTGCTCACCCACTCCAAAGGCGACCAAAGGATGGGCTGAGCCTTGAAGGCGTAGTTGATTAATATCGATGTGGGCCCATGCTGCCAGCGCATCCAGATGCCCCGGCAACATGGCATGAAGCCGCACTTCGACACGCCCAAATAGTGCCAGGTTCGTTTGCTTCCAAGAACCATACGGTGACGCTAAATGAGCGCGTGCAGCAAGACTGTAGCCGGACTCACCCGGTAACAGCTTTTGAAGGGGGTCGTGCTCCATCACCCACATCCCTAGTGGTTTGCTGAATGTAATACTCCACCATCAGGTGCAGCAACGGATGCACAGGCGCTGCGACTGATTCTATGAGATTCAATCGAGAGTTGCGCATCAACGGGCTGATCGCTCGGCTTTTATACTTGGTACGTTGCAGAAACAAGGCTTGGATATCCTGCTCAGAGAACATCTCGATAAAGTCCCATTGCCAAGCCAATATTTGCTCTCGCTCAGCTAATGTACGCTCAGTTTTCGCTGGCAAACCTGCAATCGCTCTGAGCTCCAGAATTGAATTAGCCAACCGTTCAGGTTGATAAGGGGTCCTGGCAAGTTCGAGGCTCGCTTGCTCGATGTGACGCAACGCATCTGACCAAGGCGGAGCTTCAGCCCCGATCCAGCTGCCACACTTTGGGCATACATTGTCATATGGCGGTATGTTCTGATGCTGGAGCAGCTTGATGTGCCAACCACACTCAGGGCAACTCGATGTCAACGCCATCTGATGCTTCTGGCAGTGAAAAACTCCCGGCAACTGGTGGTCTCTATGGAAGTACGGCACACCATACTCAGATTCATCCTCTGCCACACATTCCGGGCACCAACGCCAACGCTGAACATGCGTCGACAGCCGTCCCTTCATGTTCGGATTTTCATGCGCCGTTTGCCACTGAGCTTGTTCATCGGGGCGAAGAAACGCTTGCTGGTATAAATCCAAACCATGTTCACTTTTCTCGCCAACAAATCCATGCTGAATGAGTAGCTCCCAGGTTCGATGTGCATTGGTACTAAACAGTTGATGCGGGTGCTTACCAGTAAGTGAAACGCCAAGCTTCGCGATACCATCATCCAGAGCGCCAGTGCGGCTCAAGTAATACCAACGACCAGGTGCAGCTAAAACATCCTCACCAGGCAATGACGAGAGGTAACTCATTGGTCACCTCCTAGCATCTCCATAAAATTGTCCGGACTAAGCTGCTCAGACTCCTTGGACGCATCCACTTCATGAGCAGAGCGAGGCGGCTTAGCTGGCATCACCTTAACCTGGCCTTCTTTAATCGTGTACTGCTGCTTGTAGGCTTCGGCGAGCGCTTCAGATTGGCGCTCAACATCTTTCATGTTTGATAGCGCTTCACCTTCAGGGTCACCATTTATTACCTCGAGCAATTCCATTGCTTTGAGATCTTCATACTTATGGTAATCCCCATGGAGCAATGCATTCACAGGGCCGCTCAATGGTGCAAATTGCTGTGAGTACACATAGTCCAGTGCCTCGAGTGTTAACTTCTGACGCTCAGGGTCGCAATAAGACAAGAAGCGTAAGGTGGCCTGCGTGACCGACGAGGCAATCGCCGGGATCCCAGCAGATAGTTCATGGAGTTTAAGGCACAACATGTCATCATTGTCGCGACCGCCAGGAAGATCGATGGCTGTGACCAAATTGTGACAAAGGTTTTTCCAGAATGGAGAATCCACCGGGCAGCTTGCCAGGTTTAAAGAGCCTGCACGGATGGTCCGCCGGGTCACCGTCATTTCCTGCGTAAAGAGCTTTAATGCGCTGAACGTCCCAACAAAAATGGTCGATACGCCCAGGACATTCACCAACTCTTCGACAAACTTCATACTGGTTTTTTCATTAGTACCGATTTTGAGATCACTCGAAGTACGAGAGAAATTTTGCGCTTCATCGATAATCAAGCAGCCAATATGATGAATGATGATGCACTTCCGGACGGCGTTAATCAGATCCTTCACGTTACTGTTGCGATGCTGATAGGCGTAACTCTCGCCGGTGGCTTCATCAATAGCCACCAGGATGTCTAATAAGAAAGCCTTCTGGCCCTTGCGGTCATGGTGCTCAACGTACAAGTACGTCACCTGCTTAAGGTTGCATGGCACCAGCTCGCCGTCAGCAGTTTCGTATTGGGTATGGACTAGCTCCTGCTCAATAAAGCTAAGGGCTCGTTTGACCATGCTCGATTTCCCACGGCCAGACAACCCTGAGATAAGATAGGTATAACTACTTTCCAATAGGTTGAGGCGGCGGATACTCTGTGACTTGAGCGGCTGATCTTTATCGCGCTCAACGGCTGCCAAGGTGCGCTGCCAGTCAGGCCGCAGGGGGTTGCGCCCAATATAAGCGCACTCAATTGCCAACCTGATGTTTTCGTAGACCTCGAAAAACTCATCCTGAGTCACGTGAAGACTAAACAGATTCAGAATACTCGACCGTGTGTAATAGCCATGTAGTTCAGCTGGTACACCGGATAAGTCGAGGCCCCCTTTAAATGGCACCTTACACTGTTGCTGGAGCTTATGTTTTGAAAGCGGAAAACCCAAACCTTCAACCAAAGGGTTGCCCCGATGCATCGGGTTGGGATGCTTGATGTAATGAGCATTAGCCATGACTCACCTCCAACGCGGTTGCGTTTGGATTACCCCAAGATTGAGGTTGTGAGTTCCCAAAGTTGACCGCACCAGGCGTAACGACTTCTCCCGAGAATGCCACTTGCAGATCAACCTGATAATCGTGTTTTTGCAGTTCGCCTGCCATGTGCTGGCGCTCTTTGGTGCCTTTGGCAGGAGATTTCGCACGAGACTGTTTCAATTTGCGGACTTTACGCTGGGCTGCTTTTTCCATACCTCTGAGATCCGCATTCAGTAATACCTTGTGAATGAAGCCTTGCTCACGCTCGAGCTCCAGCTCATTTTTGAGAAGCTTGAGGCGGTGCAATACACTGGCCCAGGCTAGGTTTTTGTAGGCTTCGCTGCGTTCGGTCAAGTCGAGCTTATAAAGCTTTTTGGTGTCTTCATCACGCCACCAAATCGAATTGGTGGAGGTGTCGGAGTATCGGATCGTAATTGGCTTGCGGCCAAAATTCTTCGCCTCATCTAGGTGACCCAAGCGCTCGTATGCTCTTGAGTTGTAGTAAAGGCCATTGAAATATACGCCGCGCCCCTGGACCGAAGCCTTGCCTTCGGGTAACAAGCCAAACATCAAGCGATCTTCTGAAATGGTTGCAGGCGTGATCACACTGTGCCTCAAGCTATACTTCCACGCTGCTCGAGGGGTAAATGCAACACCATCGCGCTCCATCTCAAACGTCCGAGCATTCACTCGAGACACATGATTATTTTCGAACAAAATGGTTTTGATGAGGGCCTTCACCAACTCTTCGTAAGTGAACAAGGCGCGGCGACTGGCATGCCGATCTTCGCGGCGCGGAACTTTCTCCACCTTGCCCGCTTCGAATGTCAGTGTTTTGTCTTGTGTGGTATCAAATTTCTTTTCGACCGTCCCTTTGGCACAGCCCATGTAAAAAGCATTCAGGTTAACAATTTGAATACCTACACGCCCCTTGAGAATGGACTCCATGTTGTCATCAGAGTTTTCAGTTCCTCGGTCTGCCGTCAATTCACGGCAGACATGATGACAAGGCCAGTCCTCTGGCTTTATATCAAGGCCAAACTTCCTACAAAATTCCACCTTGTCACTAAAGGCGTTGAGAAGTGCTTGGCTTGCGCCGCACCAATCGGGCCCATGGAAACACACATGCATGCCAACCACCATGCCTGTGACGACGTCAATCACGACGTACAAAATTGGACGCCCAACTGAGAGCAACTCGTTCGAAAATTCATAGCGAACATACACATCGAGTACTGTGCTATCAATTTCATAGCGGCTAGTCGCGCCTCGCAGCCCATGCTTTGCCACGCCTGGCTTTGCCGCATGGTCGCGCATGTAATTCTTCTCGCCGACCTTTTTGCGGAGAAACGCAATATCGGGGATAAGCTTCTTCACCTGCCGCTTGAATGCTTTTGGAGAAATTAAGTGTCGACGCTCCAACGCCATGTGGAAATCTTGAATGATGTCGTCATCTGTCGCGCCATTTGGACGTATCTTCACCGAGCAGTGTTTCTCGATGTAGCTATCGTATAATTTCTCAAGAACCACTTCTTGCTTGTTAGCCAAGTTCCGCTTAAGAAACGACTTGATCTGCTCAACTTCGCTCTTGGTTACAAAGTTATACTCATTGCCATTTTGGGTGGCAGGGCCGGGCTTGCTACTCAGATCGTAAGAGCCATCCTCAAGTTGCTTTCTGGTGTCTTGAAGTTGGAAATTGGTGCCGCAAAAGTAATAGGTTGGTAACAGCGAATTGCGCATACCACCGTAGTAGAAATAACGGTTTAAGTTAGTCGTAATGTACTTCCGGCTCCGCCCAGACAACGCCTCTAAATGCGCCAGTATTCCAGCCGGATCTCCGTACAGATAACGGTGGAGCATCTCAGGATCGTCGAGCAGAGGCTTGAGCGCATCCCAGGCTTCATCTCTCATCTCAAGTGGATTTCTGAGTGATTTGCTTTTGCCTTTCGCATTGGACTTCACATGAGACAATTGCTTCGCAAGAAACCGCTCAACGAGCGCTTTATCCGGCTGATATAGCGACTCTGGAAAATCATGCAGTTCCAATTGCCACTGCTTTAATTTCAGCTTTTGTTCGACATACTCGATGTTTAGCACCGTTGGACGACGAGGTGCATCTATCGATACATCAGTGACTGCAACCTTCCCTTCTTGCTCGTTGATATCGACGATCAGAAGCTCGACGAACTTCTCCTTGGTGCCAACAGAGCCGATACGTTGATTAACCTGCATAGACTTCGACCTCCACAACTTGAGGCAAAGGACGGTTCAAATCAATTTCTGTAGTCCAATCGAACTCAATGAGGCGCTGGTAAGCAAAGAGCTGAAACAGACTCTGCACTTGATGCAGTGGCAGTTGAATATCACCAGAAACCTTCTCTAAAACTTGGCGAACTGTTTCATCACTCATCTGCTCAAATGCCACTTTAAGCTGAGACAGCACAACGACCTTTAGGTCATGGCTGACATCAGTTTCAGATTCATAGAAGAGATGTTCACGCAGGTATTTAAGGTTCTGTGTCACGCGAGGATCGAACGACTTCTCGGTCAATTGTGTCCAGGTGATCCCGCTGTGTAGGCAAAAAGTGCGCTCAATCTTTGCCTTAGCTTCAGTTCTCGCGACTGATTGGGGGCTGGTCAACTGAGGGTCCAGTGACTCTGAATATTTGAAGTTATAGGCATGCAATGATTTGTCTCGATGCTTCAACAAATAGTCGAGTGACATCGTTTTTGCTGGGCGGTGGCCATCGAAATCAGGTGCTTCCTGGTAGGACTGGGGGTGAACTATGTTCAACTCCTCAGCGATTTTTAGGGTCTGCTCTATGGGCAGTGGGTACTGCTCGTAGATTTCAACGACGTTCGGGTCGGCTTCGAAATGAAAAAATGGATTGAATTCACCACGGCTAAGGTAGTGGTGCGCACGATCAAGCTTTGGGTTGAATGCTATTTGGCCTTGTCCAATGGTGCTTGAGCTTCGAACCGTTGTCCAAGGACGATAGCCCTCTTTCTTTACACGTTTCAGGTAACGCTGGATTTTGTTGCGTTCCTTCTTCGTGACGATGGGTTGAATAACATGTTTTGTCTTCATTCGTGATCTCCTATTTATAGATTGAAGATCGCGAAAATAGACTAATGACGAAACAACATCAAACAGCTATCTTATTGTTATTATTACATTTTTATTCGCAAATGTTAATATCTCAAGTTGACTACTTTTTGCACTAACTAACAAAATCAGAGGCTTGGAAGTGAATTATTAGTGCCTACTTATAACCGACACAATATCTCTTATAACCCCGAGGAATATACCATTCTAAATTGATAGAACTTACACGCAAGATTTCACGCTCACACCAAACTAGCGCGACAGTACTTCTAGCAGTCGCAAGTTGACAAATTAAACCAAAAGCATAAAATGGGTTTACATTTCACAACTTTTGCATAATTTAACCCATCACCTGGACACAGCTTATGACCGAAAAACCCGAGTTTTACGCGCCAGACTTAACCGAGGAAAGGCTTCAAATTCTCAGTGAGAGACTACTGGAAGTTCTTGATGAAGCCCAAGTCTATGCTGAGAGCCCTAATGCGACAGCATGGTTCAAAGGCACAGCCAACTACGGCTTGCCTCAAGGTATGCTTATGCGCATGCATGAAAACAAAGACTACCCTTGGCTAACGCTGGCAAACAAAACAATGGACTACGCCGCGCGAATAGGTGGGACGCTGGTTCAATTTATTGTTGATGACCCACATGCTTCACGTAAACACCATCGCCTTAAAAGGAATGCGGTAGAGAGATATCAGTTCTCTTTAGATCTTGAAGTTCCAAGTGGTGACGAGCCGCTAATTTGGCGCTTCTATCTCAATCCATTTTCTGACGGGATGGAGTACTCTCCAACGATTTCGCTCTTGGGTTACGATAGCAATGAAAACATCGTCTGCCATTGGGAGCATGAAGTTGTTATTTCAGGGCCTAGATCTGTTGATGTTCCAGTAGCAGTAGAGATCGAAGAACCCGTTCTGACCCGAAAACAAGACAAACAGCCTAAGCAAGCAAATGAGAAAGAATAATGAACTTTGTGGCCGTTAATCATTTTAACGGTGAGCAACTGAAACTTGCACGTATGGCTTCAGGCTTGTCGCTTGCTGATGTAGGCACAGCTCTTGATGTCACGCGTCAATATGCATCTAGACTAGAGAACAATGCCACGCCTTCGGAAGATCAAATTGAGCTTCTCTGCAAGCTGCTATTGGTAAGCAGAGACTTTTTCTTCAGGCCAAGATTGAAGACGATAGAAGTAGAGCAGTGCCATTTCAGAAGCCTCAGATCTTCAACGCAAACGCTAAAGAAGACCATCATGGCCCAGGTCGAAATGCTCGACAGTTACTTTGTAACTGCTCTTGAGGATGAAGTGGGCTTTCCGGAAGTGAACATATTTGCTGCCGAGGATGGTGAATTCGATTCTGTACAAAGCATCGAGGTGCTAGCCGAACGCGCAAGGCGAGGCTGGGGGTTAGGACTGGGACCCATTTCGAATATGGTAAAACTCCTTGAGAAATTGGGGTGCATAGTCGTTAACTTAGTTGATGCGGATGAAAGAGTTGACGCCTTCTCTATCTATACAGGAAGACCTCTAATAGTAAGAAACACAACCAAACTAAGCCCTGGTCGGCTTCGTTTTGATTTTGCCCATGAGCTCGGCCACTTGATAATGCATCAAGGAATGGAAACAGGCTGTAGAGCAACTGAGCAGCAAGCCAATAACTTCGCAAGCGCATTCTTGATGCCTCGAAGCTCTTTTATTGCAGAGTTTCCTAGAGTCAGGGGAACCTATTTTAACTGGGAAGCAATGATAGACATGAAAGTACGCTGGGGAGTGAGCCTTAAAGCGATACTTTATAGAGCCAAGGCACTGGGTCTAATCACCACTGAAAAAGCTAAATCTGGCTATATGTACCTAGCCAGAAACGGGTTCACTAAGGTTGAGCGAGGTGATGACCTCATGGCAGTCGAGAACCCAACCATGTTACAAAGAGCAATGGACTTACTCGATAACCGTACACTAGAGAACTTGCTCGACAATAGTGGTCTGAATAAAGATATCTTGAGCTCAAGATATGATCTAAAGCTATCAAAGCCGCTCTTGCGCAGTGTCTAGTGCAACCAAAAGCGACTGTTAGAGGCCCCCTTCCAGCAGCAAGAGAAAGTGTTAATACCAAGAGGCTCCTAAGATTGAGCCTCATGGACTTAGCTACTCGGAAACAAAAACCTTTAGGTCAATGTCGTTAGCATTAGTAGTGGATATCCAACTGCTGAGCAGTTGGTATGCTTGAAGTGATTCACTATTCGCATTCTCCCCCATATTTAACTGCCCTTTAAAGTGACGCAATGAGAAGCTATTTGCCGCTACAACCCAAATTTCTTTTTTAACCAGGTTTGACTGCCTACGTTTCGCGATGATCCCCCAAACATGTTCTAGTTTTGCTTCTCTTGCTTGTTGATTATCAGCTTCAAACCTTTGTCCATCACACATTCGTATTCGTTCATACATTTCTTGCTCTGCTCCTACGTTTGGCCATGGAGCACTTAGCCTTCCCCAGTTTCCGGGCCTTAGTAATTCATGATTGCTGATTAGCATTTCAATATTCTTGATTGCTTGAGAGCCTACTTCAGCGAGAGCGCCAGCAGATGATCTTGGGGCCGTTGTCGAGCCACATTTAATATGGACATAGACTAGCTTGTTTTGTGACGAAAGGATAAAGTCCGCAGGTTCAGTCCCCATATCTGTATTGAGTACAATATCTGCATTGGGTATGTAAGAATCGAACGGTCCCAATTGTGTGCGTGTTGGATCAGCTAAACTATTTGCTTTTAATTTGTCTAGCAAGTAAAACACAGAATCAGAGCTAAACTCTTGATTTACAACTTGATAAACCCCGTTATCAATACCCTTCTCATTGAGCCCTTGCTTTGAAAGCTCAGGCAATCCAACAACCACATTAGCCATATTTGAATTAGAAAGGTCGAAACCATTAGCGACAGGCAATGTTGCTTGATAGAAGTTACCTTGTGAATACCCAACGCCTCCTTCGAGCAATACCTTGTGCAAATTATCAGTCATCAAATCGATGAAATTTGACTGCTCTCCCTCCGCTGAAACATAGCATAATTGATGTTCTGACCTCAGAACTAAGTATGGCTCTTCATCACTCAATTCTATTAAAACATGACTATCTACAATGTCAGGGAATAACAAAAAACCATTACCGTACTTCTTAAAAATGAAGTCATTATCTAGTTGATATACATTATCACCAATTGTGACATCAATAGGTGATGCGAAATCGCTGAAATCAAATATCACGCTTTCTATATTGAGCTCGATATTGACGGGAACAGGTTTTGCAAATGAATCAATGATGGAGCTATTAATTGAAGAGCTTCCAGAAATCACCTCATCCATCGCCTCAAGCCAATCAACCAGTTCATTCAGGCTAAATGACGACTCTTTCTGATCTGAAATGCGTCCAGAATCAACACCAATATAATAACTTCCTGACTTGTTATTGAGCTCGTTATATATGTCTAGCTTTGCGGTAGAGAGCCGATATGAAGAATTTGTTTGTTGATTTGAAATTTGATCTAAATCTCTCCCTTTGAAAGCCATGCTCTCTGGTCTCTTCCTAGTTGTGCTAATAGCTTTACTGCTCGCTTCTTTTGTTGTTGCTTTTTCACCCAATGACCAGACCTTAATCAACTTCTCCTGCGGAATTACCGAACCCAGCTTTAACTCTTTATCGTTGTTAAAACGCCTTCCTCGGCTATCGAAAACAGCTACAACGCCATCAGAAAGCAACTTAAAAAGAGTTACTTCAAAGGATGGTTCAAAGAACAATTGATCTTTTAGAAACTTTGAACGATTAAATGCAATTGAAACCACAATATGCATCCCACTTGGTGTTGGAAATCTTTTAGCTAACTCACCAGCTTTATTACAACGCCAGTAAATTATATCGGATAGTAATTCGATACTAAAATCTTCTTTAGAGCGCAAGAAACAAACAGATGCTCTCGGAATAACCAGAGAATGTTCTGGTTCGAAGTTGTTCAAGTTGAATTTACTAAGAAAACTATTGCCAAAGTAGCTCGCATTAGGAAATGCCTCCATGTAAGTCTCTATCAACTTACCTGCATCTAACGAATGTAAGAATTTTTGGACCTCTTTCGGGTTGCTTAGTGAAGAA
Source organism: Corallincola holothuriorum (assembly GCF_003336225.1). NCBI lineage: Bacteria > Pseudomonadati > Pseudomonadota > Gammaproteobacteria > Alteromonadales > Psychromonadaceae > Corallincola > Corallincola holothuriorum. The sequence goes on along the minus strand of NZ_QPID01000009.1, from coordinate 83,064 downwards.
TCAAAACGCCGATAGTTCCTCCACATTTTCTCATTAGAGTTATGTCCGATTTCTATAACCTTTGGTTCGACATCACCAAAAACTCTAACGACGCGACCGATTGTTTGTACCAGCTCTCTCCCGCTGCGAACTGGGTAGGTAAGCACCATTAGCTTAGCTTGAGGGATATCGACGCCTTCATCCAGTTTACGTTGATGAATAAGAACCTCATAATTTGAATCACATAGCTTATTGGGAACAGTACTTCGAACGTTCTCGCGTTCATCTCCCGAATATTGCTCGTGAATAGCAAGAATATTAAAGTCTTGGTTTAACAGATAATAATATGCCTCTACATCACTAAATTTATCACATTTAACAATACACTTAGTGTCAGGATAATCATTCAAGAATCTTCGAATGCATCCATTTATATCTTGACTCTGTATTGACTCAAATATAGGCTCCTTCAATACCTCGTCTTCAAGCGCTTTGTCAAACGAGTAAATAAAGCTGTCTTTCGAGGATATATCGAATTGGAAAAGGTCATTTCGGTAGGGTGTTGCGGTAATGACTATTTTATGGGATTCGATTTCCCTTACTAACCCACTCCAAACAGGTGAAGGCTCAGCGTGCCCCTCATCAATAATCACCAGGTCGATTTCATTTTTAATTTCAGTAAACTTTTCAGGGCCAATGCTCTGTAGCTTCTGAAATGTCGAAACGTAGATACCCTTTGAAGATATGTTTTCTATATCATCGAAAACCGGTTTAAAACGCATTGTCAAGTTGTCAACCCGATCGCGAAAAAATTTCCCACTAACTTCTGAGAAAAGTTGGTCCCTAATAGCTTTTCGGTGGCATAGAATTAGCACTTTTTCTTGTTGCGCTTTTTGACTGACAACACTGATAACGCCTGACTTTCCAGCTCCTGTGGGCAAGCTAATCAGGCAAGCGTTTTTCTCTTCGTTTAACTCTCTCCTGACATAACGAAATGCAGTCGCGATACCATCTTTTTGGCAGCCTCTCAGGCTTTCCCAAAGCGCATCATCGATAGATAAACCGTTTTTTTTCATCAAACAGTCCTTGTCATATTGGTGCTTTCAACTTCAACTCGGTTAGATAGTTTTCAATATACAGCTATTGGTCTTAATCTGGGATATCAATAATCACATCGTTGACATCCCCCCCCTTGCCTACCAAGCCAGCGCTACCAACCAAAAAATATCTATGGAGCTTGTACCCTTCAGAATGTTGGCTTGCTCGTGCGAGATACCCTTTACTTTTGATATCCTCAATCAATCCTATTCCTTGAAGAAATCCCAAGGAATCATCTATTTGATAGAGGTCAATACCTGTTGCTTTACTTATCGCATTCCTAGAGACATCAATGTGCTTAAACCTATTAGTTCTGACTGTCAACAGATAGATAAACAGCTTTAGAGCATTCCGTTCATGCTCGTATCTATTTTTAATTGCATGAAATGCAGCCACCTTATTATCTAGTTTAATGAGTTCTCGTTTGGGAAGTTTTGCCCAGCCGCTATCTAAACTACCTTGAACAACGTATCGTATTTTGCGTGTAGTTCCTTCTTTGACAACAAGCCTGATTTCAATGAGCTTTCTAAGGCCATCCCGGACTAACTTTCTGCTCAAGGAGCAGCCTTCGCAAATGTCATCATATGTAAGTTGAGCTTCAGCTTGAGTCACCTCTTCAAATCGCATTAACCTTTCAGGTAGGTAAAACACTGGTGAAGTAACCCTCCTTCTTTTGATAGGATTTGCGAAAAGGCACATGTATAAAAAAATCTTGAGAGCTGCGATATCCTTGCTCACTGATGCCTTAGATGAAAAAGAGCTAGCCAGCTTTTCGTCAGTCACCCAACTTGAAGGCATTTTCACCCACAGTAGGTCAGCCATTAACCCCCTCCCATAGAGCTAACAGCGGCTGGCCAAAGAGGACAAGCAGCAGAATCAATATTATTAATTCTCGATAAATTCCAGCCAACCTCTCCAGCAAGCCAACCAGTTTTTCTAAAGTTTCCATTGGAACCTCTCTTAAATCGTCTAAACATGGTCCTTTCTAAATCACGTGGAGAGAAGCGTCTACAGTCTAGCGCCTAATCTTTCTAGAGAAGAGCTTTAGTCATATTGCGTTAAAACCTCTATAAATTATAACGTTAAATCATAGAGATAAAATACAGTTAGTTCACGGGGATACTCTATTAGTTCATATAAATACGGGTTGAACATAGCAAAAACCCATTTGGGGACGATTCGATCGGCATAGGGCCAGAACAAAAAAAGCGAGCACCACTTTCATGGGACTCGCTCTGAGAGGTATCAACCTAAGGTTGGTTTCCTACTTCAATTGCAGTTTCCAACTACAATTCCGCAGTTTCCAACTGCAATTGACGTGATCAAAAAACTAACCCCTACTCATACTCGCTCATTGGTACACACGCGCAGAATAGGTTGCGGTCACCAAACACATCATCGATGCGGTTTACCGATGGCCAGAACTTGTTGGCTTTAACGGCTGCTACCGGATAGACGGCGGTTTTGCGGTCGTAGCTGCGCTGCCAGTCGGTTTCGATAATGTCGTATTGGGTGTGCGGGGCATTCACCAGCGGGTTGTCGGCCAGTTGCCACTCGCCCTGCTCTACTTTGCTGATCTCTTCACGAATAGACAGCATCGCTTCGATAAAGCGATCCAGTTCCACTTTCGCTTCCGACTCGGTGGGCTCTACCATCAAGGTGCCTGCTACCGGGAAGCTCATGGTGGGTGCATGGAAGCCGTAGTCGATTAAGCGCTTGGCTACGTCCATCTCGCTAATGCCGGTGGCCTCTTTGAGTGGGCGCAGATCCAGAATACATTCGTGAGCCACACGATCGTTCTGGCCAGTATACAAGATCGGGAAGTGCCCTTTCAGCTTGGCCACCAGATAGTTGGCATTGAGGATCGCCACTTCGGTGGCTTTTTTCAGGCCGATACCGCCCATCAGCGCGATATATACCCATGAGATAGGCAAGATGCTGGCGCTGCCAAACGGTGCCGCTGAGACGGCGCTGTTGCTATTGCCCAGATCAAATTGCGTATGCCCTGCCACAAACGGCGCTAGGTGCTTTTTCACACCGATAGGGCCCATGCCCGGCCCACCGCCACCGTGGGGAATACAGAAGGTTTTGTGCAGATTAAGGTGCGATACATCGGCACCGATAAAGCCCGGTGAGGTCACGCCTACCTGTGCGTTCATGTTGGCGCCATCCAGATACACCTGACCGCCATGTTCGTGGACGATATCGCAGATCTCTTGAATAGTGTCTTCATAGACGCCGTGGGTAGACGGATAAGTGATCATGATGCATGACAGATTCTCGGCCACTTCGGCGGCCTTCGCGCGCAAGTCATCCATATCGACATTGCCCTGCTTGTCGCAGGCAACCACCACCACTTTCATGCTCACCATCTGTGCCGATGCCGGGTTGGTACCGTGGGCTGAGGCAGGGATAAGACAGACGTTACGGTGACCTTCGCCACGGCTCTCATGGTATTTGTGGATAGCCAGTAAGCCTGCGTATTCACCCTGCGCACCGGAGTTAGGCTGCATGCAGATAGCATCGTAACCAGTGATATTGACCAACCAATCAGACAGCTCATCGATCATTTCACGATAACCCACTGCCTGTTCTGGCGGGCAGAATGGGTGCAGTTCACCAAATTCAGGCCAGGTCACTGGGATCATCTCGGCGGTGGCGTTGAGTTTCATGGTGCATGAGCCCAGCGAGATCATCGAATGGTTGAGCGACAGATCTTTGTTTTCCAGCCGCTTGATATAGCGCAGCATCTCGGTTTCGCTGTGATAGCTGTTAAAGACAGGGTGTTGCAGCACTTTGCTGTCGCGGAGCAGTTCCGTCGGAATAGAGTGACTGCCTGCGCTGGTCAGTTCGGCGTCGAGTTCCACCACAGAAAGGCCATGGTTATCACCCAATAAGATAGCGAACAGTTGCTCGATATCTTCACGGATCACAGTTTCGTTCAGGCTGATACCGACCTTACCATCCAGATCTAAGCGGAAGTTAACCCCCGCTTGTTGCGCACGTTCAACTATATCGGCTTTGGCTGCGCCTAGATCTAAGGTCAGGGTATCAAACCAGTGGCCATTGACCGGAGTCATCCCTTTCTTGCTTAAACCTAACGCCAGAATATCGGTATAACGATGGATACGTTCAGCGATGGTTTTCAGCCCTTCAGGGCCATGGTAAACCGCATAAAACGCCGCCATGTTGGCGAGTAACACCTGGGCAGTACAGATGTTGGAATTGGCTTTTTCGCGGCGGATATGTTGCTCACGGGTTTGCATCGCCATGCGCAGTGCGGTTTTACCGTTGGTGTCTTTCGACACACCGATAATACGCCCCGGCAATGCACGCTTATATTTATCACGGGTAGCAAAGAAGGCAGCGTGTGGGCCACCATAGCCCATAGGCACACCAAAACGCTGGGCGCAGCCTAATACCACGTCGGCACCCAGTTCACCCGGTGATTTCAGTAGCAATAGGCTCATGATATCGGCAGCAACACAGGCGACGCCTTTGCCCGCTTGTACAGAAGCAATCAGCGCGCTGATATCGCTGATATCACCCTGACTGGTGGGATACTGGAACAGTGCACCAAACACATCTTTCTCGGTCACGTTTGCTGCGGGGCCAACTTCCAGCTCAAAACCAAACGCTTCGGCGCGTGTTTGCAGCACGTCGATGGTTTGTGGGTGTACGGAATCAGCCACAAAGAACAGGTTAGATTTACTCTTACCTGCACGTTTGGCTACTGCCATCGCTTCGGCAGCCGCAGTGGCTTCATCCAGCAGTGAAGCACTGGCCAGCTCCATGCCTGACAGATCCATACTCAGCTGTTGGAAGTTCAGCAAGGATTCTAATCGCCCCTGGGCGATCTCTGGCTGATAGGGCGTATAGGCCGTGTACCAACCGGGGTTTTCCATTACGTTACGCAAGATAACGTTAGGCACTAACGTCGGGTGATAACCCATACCTATGTAGGATTTAGCGATGACGTTCTTGGCGGCCACGTTTTTCAGGTAAGCCAGCACTTCCTGTTCGGTTTTAGTCTCTCCGGTCGCCAGTGGTTGTGGCAAACGGATCGGACCGGGTACCGTCTGGGTCATCAAATCATCAAGCGAACCGGCATCTGTTTGTTCCAGCATCTGCGCTATCTCAGCATCGCTGGGGCCAATATGGCGACGAACAAACATATCTTTTTGTTCCAGTTCATGAAGGGGGCGATTTGAAAGTGACGTCATCTAGGGGCACCTGTCTGAATTACTGCGTCAGGGATAAAAATCAATAAGGCCCCGGCAACCACCGAGGCCTTATCTATTATTCGATTAATTAATCTTCGTCGAGAGTGTTTTGGTAGCTCTCGGCATCCATCAAGGCTTCCAACTCTTCTTCGTCGGAAGGTTTGATGGCAAAGATCCAGCCATCGCCGTAAGGGTCGGCATTGATCTTCTCTGGCGCACCTTCCAGCTCTTCGTTCACTGCAACGATCTCGCCGCTGATCGGCGCGTAGATATCGGAAGCAGCTTTCACTGATTCACACACGGCGATATCGTCGCCGGCATCTACTTCATCGCCCACTTCTGGCAGCTCAACAAATACCATGTCACCCAGCAGGCCCTGGGCGTGTTCGGTAATACCTACCACGTAAGTACCGTCATGCTCATTCCGTACCCACTCATGGGTGGCGGCATATTTGAGTTCGCTAGGCACATTGCTCATCAGTTCTTCCTTCTTAAATTCTCTGTTCTTATAACCAATTCAGACGCTTAAACCACAGGCTTACCGTTTCGGACGAAGACCGGGGGAACCAGCTTTACTGTAACCCACTTTTTGCGCATTTCCACCTCAACTGAAGCAACCGTGACCGATGGAATACGCGCCATGGCGATACCTTTAGCCAGTGTTGGTGAAAATGTACCTGAGGTGATCATCCCCTTATGCTCGGAACCGTCTTCGGCAATAACTTTGACAGCTTGTCCGCCACGCAGTACGCCTTTGCTTTCGAGTAGCAAACCGACCAGTTGTTCCGTGCCCTCGGCGGCTTGTTTTTCCAGCACATCACGGGCGATAAAATCACGGTCAGTTGGTTCTAGCGCGACAGTCCAAGCCATGTTCGCAGCCAGTGGTGAGGTTTGCTCATCCATATCTTGGCTGTACAAATTCATACCGGCTTCCAAACGCAAGGTATCACGGGCACCTAAGCCACAAGGCGCAACACCAGCATCCAGCAATTGTTGCCATAACGCCGCAGCTTGATCTTGTGGTACAACGATTTCGTAACCGGCTTCCCCTGTATACCCGGTGGTGGCGATAAATAGATCACCCGCTTGCACACCAAAGAACGGCTTCATGCCATCAACGGCAGCATTTTGCTCGGCGCTGAATACAGTAGCAGCTTTGGCTTTGGCTTCTGGTCCTTGTACCGCGATCATCGCCAGCTCAGGGCGCTCTTTTACTTCAACCGCAAAGGCTTCAGCTTGCTGACGGATCCACGCCAGATCTTTTTCACGGGTCGCGGAATTCACTACCAGACGGAACCAGCTTTCACCAAGGAAATAGACGATAAGGTCATCAATCACACCGCCTTCCGGGTTACACATCGCGGTGTACAGGGCTTTGCCTTCAACTTTGAGTTTGGCAACGTCGTTAGCTAGCAGATAACGCAGAAAATCGCGGGTGCGAGCGCCGGTCAAATCAACGATGGTCATGTGCGACACATCAAACATACCTGCGGCTCGGCGAACAGCGTGGTGCTCTTCGATCTGTGAACCGTAGTTGATCGGCATTTCCCAGCCATGAAAATCAACCATTTTGGCGTTAGCGGCCAAATGCTTATCGAATAACACAGTTTTCTGCGACATTGCCATGCTCCAACGGGGGGGATCTGTTGGTCGCGGATTATACCTGTCGATATTAGTCGGAGAAATAGCTAACTGATGAGCTTTAGCATTGATTTAAGTCAAAACTGTAAAGTGTTGACGACATTTGGTCGCCAAATGCCAAGATACGTCTTCCCCCAGCCAGCTGCACAGCAAAAATAGACATTATCAAAGCCTGAGTTATGTCAGCTAGCCAAGGCGGTAATTCACCTGAAACTCAAAAGCGATAAGCAATATCGATGGCTAATACGTCAATACCTGGGTTGTTCTTATTGGTATCAGCGTTGGATGTGTGTTGATACGTTAAACCTAAATGCCACTGTTCAGAAGGAACGAACACCACACCGAGAAGAAATGTACCCTGCAGCTCACCACCTGCATCATAGTTTTCAGTTTCATCATCAAAAAGATAGGTTGGAGCAATACCTAACTTGATATACACAGGGAAATCCCTTTGCCGGACCTTGAATGTAGGGCCGATCGCCACATACCAAAAGTCGTCTCCGTCAATATCATACCGTCCACCAGTGAAAGTGATTTCAGTGCTAATACGCCAGTGTTCATCGACTTGCCAAAACCAGGGGGTTGCCAATGACGCATATATGGCAGCCACTTCTTCATCATGGCTGCTACTAAAATCAGCGCTACCGTATTTTACGCCCACACCCACCAATGGAAATTGAGTACGGGGTTCAGCTATTAAAGGAGAGGAATAACAAGCACAGAGACACGCGAACCAGCTCAACCGATGAGCAACCGACATAAAGCAATTCCCTTGTGACAACCAACTAACCTCGTTTAAATAAAATAGCTGACACGTAAAAATGCAAAAAAAGTAATAAGTTAAATAACTAGCCGGTACTGAATAGGTATGCATCGTCAGGAACCGCGCTCCAAACAGCCCCGTCACCTAAAACTCAGAGCTGGCGTCCTGACGTGGAGATGAAAAAGGCCGTAGGTAAGTAAAACGTCACGGTGCTAACGCTTAGTTTTATCGTCAGGACAGTAGAAAGAAGTGAATGCTCTATTTAAAAACGATAAGAAACGTCTAATGAAAGGATATCCATGCCGGGATTTTCTTTATTGGTGCCGGCATTTGAGGTGTGTTGATAGGTCACGCCAATATCTAACCATTTAACAGGATTGGCAAGCACGGTGAGGTGCGTTGTCATATGCAAAGGACCGCCTGCGTCGAACTCTTCGCTTTCATCATCAAACAGATAAGTAGGTGCGGTACCCAACTTCACCACCACAGGAAAATCTGCATACTGAAAACGTAGATCTACACCAAACATCAAGTAACCAAAATAGTCTTCATCGACCTTATAGCGACCCAATGTCGACTGAACCTCTGTGTCCATGCGTATATTATCACTGACTTGCCAATCCCACGGCGTGCCGAGATTAGCGTAAACGGCCTGATTCTCGATGTCATGGCCATCACTAAAGTCATCAATACCGTATTTCGCACCTAAGCCCAGTAAGGGAAATTCTTCAGTGGTATCCGCTTGCGACATCGGCGCAAATAAAAGACCCATCAAAGCAATAAGCCCGAGTCGGCTACTAGTGACCATTGAGAACATCCAACCCGCTAACCAGTTAAGTTAATGTTAATAAAAACAGCCTACCTAGGATAATTCAAGCAAAAACAGTTGGTTTTAAGGAGAGAAGACGGAATTGTTAGAGTTCAACCACGAAAATCACAAAATGCATTCGGTAATCAATCCCTTGCCTTGATCTATCCAAGCTACGATGTCACACCACGGATCGCCAGTTTCGCCAACAACGATTTGAGCGGCGACAACTCGTCAACTCCGCGCATACCTATGCCTCTGACGAACTTTAATGGTGCAATGTCCAAACTAAATAGACGCTTGATCCCTTCCATTGCAGCTATCATCGCCACGGTTTCAGCTTTGCGCTCACGTTCATAACTGCGTAGATGACGGCGTTGCCCAAGATCTTTATGTGCAGCTTGCAACGCTAACAGGTGAGTCGCCAGAGCACTGGCATCTTTAAAGCCTAAATTAACCCCCTGCCCCGCCAAGGGATGGATGGTGTGAGCAGCATCCCCCATCAACACCACACGATCACAGCTCCAGTCTCGCGCGTAGCGCATGGTTAACGGCAACGCCACGGGTGCATTAAGCGTTTCACAAAGGCCCAGTCGCATATCAAACGCGCTGGCGAGCGCTTTGTTAAACTCGTCAAGAGGCAGTGATGTCAGGCGCTGAGCTTCACTGGGCGGCAGTGACCAGACAATGGAGCTTAAATGCGGATCGGGTAGCGGTAAAAAAGCCAACGGGCCACTGGCAGAAAAGATCTGGTAAGCCGTGCTTTGGTGGGGCTGTTCGGTTTTCACTGTCGCAACGATGGCGTGATGATCATAATCCCAAAAGGTTAACGGCAGCTGTGCTTGCTTACGTAGCCATGAGTTAGCGCCATCGCCGGCCACGACCAGTGGTGCAGAAATAGGTTCGCCGCTATCAAGCAGTAGCCAGGCATCTCGCTCGCCGACGGTGAGCTTTTCCGGTGCCACCCCATACATTAATTGGATATTAGTGGCGTGGGTTAAACGCTGATGCAAAGCATAACAGAGGTGGCTATTTTCAACGATATGACCAAGATAATCGACGCCCAAGCCATCGCTGTTAAAGCCAATTTTGGCAAAGCTGTCTTTTTCCCAAACCGCCATTTCGCGATAGGCAGTTAGACGGCTTTGATCTCGATATTGCCATGCGCCAATACGTTGCAAAAAACTATCGCTGGCATGGTTCAACGCGCTGACACGATGACTGAACTCGCCACTCGGGACAACCGGTGCTTCGCCTTTATCAACCAAGGCCACACGAAGTTCACTGTCAGCCAGCGCCGCCGCCAAACTTAGGCCGACCATGCCGCCGCCGACAATGATCAAGTCAAAACTGCTCATCTATCATTCCTTAAAATCGTGATCACGTCGGCGAGTGGCCAGACAAGAACGAGCGGGCGACTAACCCCATACCCAGCTCTGCCACTGGTTTCTGTAATGGCGTAATAAACTGTAATGCGGCCAACCCGCTACTTCTGGATAGTGCCAAGACGCGAGAGCGATTGGAAAACAACCGACAAAGACCATCGGTAAACTGAACCACCTGCTGGATATCCGGCTCCCGCTGATCGCGATACTGCCGTAACAGCTCGTAGCTGCCAATATCACTGTTCACCGTTTTGGCTTGCCTAATCAACTCAACCAGACATTGAACATCTCGCATGCCCAGGTTAAACCCTTGCCCGGCAATAGGATGCAGCGCATGGGCAGCATTGCCCAGCACCACGCTGCGATGACGCACAATATGATCCGTACGCATCAGCTGCAACGGGTAACTGTCCCGTTGGCCAACCTTGTTAATTCGACCTAAACGATAACCAGCCACTTGCTGCAACTCAGCGATAAATTGTGTATCACTCAATTGCTGTACTTCGGCAGCGCGCTCTGCTGATAAGCACCACACTAACGAAGTACGGCCACCGCTCATCGGTAGCAGAGCCAGAGGCCCTTGACTGGTAAAGCGCTCAAATGCCCAGCCATTATGAGGCTGCTCACACATCAAATTAGCAATCACCGCAGTTTGCTCATAAGGGTAAAAACTGGCGGTGATCCCTAACTTGTCACGGGTTGTCGACTTCCCGCCATCAGCCACCACCAAGAGTTGACAGTTAAGTCGGTGGCCACTGGCTAAAGTTAACTGGGTGAGTTCCACCGCAGGCGCCACTGCAACCACAGTGTCAGGGGCAAACCACTGCACCTGCGGATGAGAGCTCAGCTTCGCCGTTATGCTCTCGCCAAATGGCTGTACTTCTAATACTTGGCCAAAACAACGGGCGCCGAGTTTTTCCGCATGGAGGTTAGCAGCACCAAAATGGCCGCGATCCGACACCTGGATATCGGTGATAGGCGCGGCTTTATCGCCCAGCCCCGACCACAGCCCCCACCGCTGCAGTTGACCCACGGTATTAGCTGACAACGCCAACGCACGATGATCAAAAGAGGGATGGTTATCACTATTCTGTGCGCTGCTTTTTAGCGCGGAGCCGTCAACCAACGCAATAGTCAACTCAGGTACCGCTTGCAGCAGGCCCCAAGCAAGGGTTGCCCCCACCATGCCGGCGCCAACAATAACTATATCTACCTGTGTCGTTTGCGCTGACATATGCCGATATCCTTAAGCAAGGGCGTTAGCGGCGGCCATCAAGGATTCGATATCGCTGATCTCCTTGATCGCGGCAGCGGTCAGCACTTCATGCCCTTCGGCAGTCACCAGCAGATTGTCTTCGATACGGATCCCGGTACTGCGCCACTGCGCGTCGACATCAGCGTCGGCGTCGATATATAAGCCCGGTTCAATGGTCAACACCATGCCTGGCGCAAAAGGCCGCTCAACATCATCGAGCTTATACTCACCCACGTCATGCACATCCAAGCCAAGCCAGTGGCCGATACCATGCATGTAATAGGGGCTAAATGCTTTCTCTTTGATTAGCGTGTCCAGCTCTCCGTTGAGAATACCTAGCTTAAGCAGCCCTTGGGTTAGCACCCGGATCGCGGTGTCGCCAACCTGCTTTAAAGTGTTACCCGGTTTAACCATGGCGATGGCGGCTAACTGCGCATCCAGCACCAGCTGATACAAGATTTTCTGTGGCTCACTGAATTGACCACTGACAGGGAAGGTACGAGTAATGTCAGCAGCATACATCTGCAGTTCACAGCCAGCATCAATCAGTACTAAATCACCACGGTTCAAACCGTCGCTATTTTCGGTGTAATGCAAAATGCAGGCATTGTCACCGCCACCGACAATGGTGCCGTAAGCAGGTGAACGAGCGCCACGCATGGCAAATTCGTGATGGATCTCAGCTTCGAGTTGATACTCCGTAGCGTCAGCATTGGCAAACGCCATGGCGCGGTGATGAGCATCACAAGAGATAGCAGCCGCTTCACGCATCAGAGCGATTTCAGCGTCCGATTTGATCAAACGCATCTCATGCAGCAGAGTCCGCGCGTCAAAAATTTCTGTCGGCGCTTTCCAGCCTTTTTTCGGGCCGCTACGTAGCAGAGTGAAGATATCAAACAGGCGTTGATCGAATTCCGGGTAAACCCCTTGGATCATATATACGCGCGACTTACCGTTTAACGCTTCACGCAGGCGTTCACTTTGCTCTTCGATGTCGAAGGTTTGATCGATGGCTAACACTTCTTTGGCCTGTTCAGGGCCTAAGCGACGCCCTTGCCATACCTCTGCCAGCTTGTTTTTACCACGGCATAACAATTGGGTTTGCTGCGACTCCCCTTTAAGTAAAAGCAACACAGCATCAGGCTCATTAAAGCCACTCAGGTAGTAAAAATCACTGTCCTGACGAAAGGGAAATTCGGTGTCACGACTGCGGGTCAACTCACTGGCTGCAGAAAATACAGCCACGCTGTTTTCCGCCATCTGTTCTAAAACACGCTGCCGGCGCTGAACATACTCTGCTGTCGAAATTTTTAGGGATGCGCTCACTACGTTACTCTCTTCAACGAAACCGGCTTCAATGAAACAGGCTGCAACAAAATCGGGAATTAATGCAATCTCGGCTTCGGCTCTGCGAGCCCCTTGCGATCACCAAATTCATTAAAGCAGTACATCGCGGACACGCGAAGGTACTCAACCACTTCAACGAAAGCCGATTCCACCTCTTCCGTATCCTCCCCTTCATCACCCAGTGATACCCGGGTCAATTCGGAAAGGTCACTAAGCACTTCCTTTAACTCATCAGACGCCTCTTCCAGCGAGCCACAAGCCAAAGCAAAACCCGCAAGAAAGCCATCAACCCAATCTGCCATCGCATCCACCCGCGACAGCAGTTCGGTTTCATCGTCTGGTAACAGTGGCGCAAACGCCATGGTGTCGTCGATCAACACCTGACACACCTGTTGATAAACACGGCCACACGCTTCTTCCAGATCTGATGGCAAGCCATAGCCTTCATTTATCGCATCGGCCAACGGCGCGCGCCAACTACGCCCATCCAGCGGCGTTCCACCACAAACCAGTCCGGAGATAACACCATGAACTTCAGCAGCAGAAGCCAACATTTGAAACCGAGTTAACAGTTCGCTGAAATCTTCAAAATCGTAAATTGAGTTCGCGCTCATCGCCCAACCATTTGCGTAATAAATTCATTGGATATCCTAGCATTGACCCGATGCCAGACCAACGGCAGTCAATGAGTTAGATGAAAAATCTATCTCCGTCATCTGTATAGGGTTGACTTCAGCCCCATCTGCCACAGACAATGGCGGCACAAGCGAAGCTTACCTTTTAGCTTTCCTGGTGTGTTTGCCAGCGGGTTACGTCCCTGAGCCGATATCCACATTTAAAGGGTTTTCTCGTCACTGCTATTGTGCATGCTCAGCTCGACTGAGACGCCTACGGCAGAGCAGGATTCCCGCCTTGAACCGGAGGGTTCAAGGGCTGACACTCGCAGCGGCACACTGGGAAACACCTTACTTTAGACAGCGATTATCATTGAATAGCAGCCGTCAACAAATACGTCAGCAGATCCGCCTGCGACGTCAACAGCTTTCAGATAGCGAGCAGCGCCTTGCCGCTGAAAGCCTGCTTAGCCAATTACAGTCGTTTCAACCATTTGTTGATGCCCAACGGGTGGGTATTTATCTCGCCAATGATGGCGAAATCGACCCCGATCCGATTATCCAATGGCTATGGCAGCAGCAACGGCAAGTGTATCTGCCACTGCTGCACCCTTTTTGTAAAGGCCACCTACTGTTTCTCCAGTATCAACACGATACCCTGCTGATACGAAACCGTTTTGGTATTCCGGAACCTAGCCTTGACGTGACGCAGATATCCCCCTTGAACGAGCTGGATATTATCCTCTGCCCTTTGGTGGCCTTTGATGCCAACGGCAACCGTCTTGGTATGGGCGGTGGCTTCTATGATCGCACCCTCAGTCGATGGCAAACCAATGCCAATAACAAGCCCTTGCCTGTGGGGCTGGCCCACGACTGCCAACATGTCGACAGCCTGCCGCATCAGCATTGGGATGTGCCATTGCCGACAATCATTACCCCGAGTAAACAATGGCAATGGACAATCAAATCTATTTAGACGTCTAGACTTCTACTGCGCAAGATTCTCGGCTATAATTCCGCCTCCTTCAGTCAGTACTCCGAGATAGGGGCAGGCATGACACAAGATGAATTGAAAAAGGCGGTCGGTTGGGCCGCACTTGAATATGTTGAAGAAGGCACCATTGTGGGTGTCGGTACCGGTTCGACCGTGAACCATTTCATCGATGCCCTTGCCACGCGCAAGCATGATATAGAAGGCGCAGTATCCAGTTCGGAAGCCTCAACTGAGAAACTCAAAGCTCTCGGTATTCCTGTGTTTGACCTCAACAGTGTCGGCGAACTAGGTGTGTATGTAGATGGCGCTGATGAGATCACTGAACATCTGCACATGATTAAAGGTGGCGGTGCCGCACTCACTCGGGAAAAAATCGTTGCCGCGGTGGCAAAGCAGTTTGTCTGCATTGCGGATCAAAGCAAGCTGGTACCGATTTTGGGGAACTTCCCCTTACCCGTAGAAGTTATCCCGATGGCGCGTAGCTATGTTGCCCGTGAGCTGGTCAAGCTCGGTGGCGATCCGGTATGGCGCGAAGGCGTTATCACCGACAACGGAAACTATATTCTTGATGTTCACAACCTAAAGATCATGGATCCACCAACACTGGAAACACAGATCAATCAACTGACCGGGGTTGTGACCAATGGCATTTTTGCTCGCCGCAGTGCAGACATCGCACTAATCGGCAGTGAGCAGGGTATCGCTAAGGTTACCCTAGACTAACAGCCAGCCCGCTCGGCGCGGGCGAAGCTCCGATTTATCCGTTTGGAATTAGGTTTCAGAATGCGCAAAATTTCGCTAGATAAACACAAAATCAAAATCCTGCTTTTGGAAGGACTGCACAACAGTTCAGTGGAAGTACTCAAGGCCGCGGGCTACGAGAACATCGTTTACCACAAAAGCTCGTTGTCCGATGCAGACCTCAAAGAAGCGATCAAAGACGTTCATTTCGTAGGTATTCGTAGCCGCAGCCAATTAACCGAAGAAGTGCTCGATTGCGCAGAAAAACTGGTGGCCATCGGCTGTTTCTGCATCGGCACCAATCAGGTAGATTTAGCGGCCGCAGAAAAGCGTGGCATCCCGGTATTTAACGCGCCGTTTTCAAACACGCGCTCGGTTGCTGAGCTGGTGTTAGGTGAGATCCTGTTATTGTTACGTGGCGTGCCTGAGCGCAATGCTAAAGCACACCGTGGTGAGTGGGATAAAAGCGCTGTCGGTAGCTTCGAAGCCCGCGGCAAAAACCTCGGCATCATCGGCTATGGCCACATCGGCACCCAGCTGGGTATTTTGGCTGAAACCATGGGCATGAAAGTTTCGTTCTACGATATCGAAACTAAGCTTCCTTTGGGTAATGCCAGTCAAGTAGCCAGTATGGAGCAGCTATTAGCACAGTCTGATGTGGTATCACTGCACGTACCTGAAACCGCACAAACCAAAGATATGTTTGGCGCCACTCAATTTGCCCAGATGAAGCAAGGTTCTATTTTCATCAATGCTGCACGTGGCACTGTCGTTGTCATTGACGAACTATGCGACGCGTTGCGGAGTAAGCAGGTATCAGGCGCTGCTATCGACGTATTCCCAGTAGAGCCTAAAGCTAACGGCGAAGAGTTTGAGAGTCCGCTACGCGAGTTCGACAACGTGATCCTGACCCCACATGTTGGCGGCAGTACGCAAGAAGCACAGGAAAATATTGGTATTGAAGTGGCGGGTAAACTAGCCAAATACAGTGATAATGGTTCAACGCTGTCTGCGGTTAACTTCCCTGAGGTATCACTGCCTGAACATGCCGGTTGTAGCCGACTATTACATATTCACCATAACCGTCCGGGCGTGATGAATCAGATCAACCAAGCGTTTGCCGCGAAAGAGATCAACATCGCTGCCCAGTATCTGCAAACCAGCGCGGATATAGGTTACGTCGTTATTGATATAGATACAGAGCAGGCAGATATAGCGTTAGCCGAACTGCGTGCGATTGACGGCACTATGCGCTGCCGTATCTTGCACTAAGTTACTCCGTCGGGGTTTACAGACCTGACAAGCAAAAAATACGGCGTCTAACTAAATAGTTAGGCGCCGTTTAAATTCCAAACCAAGCTAGAAATGGCTAAGCTTATTCACACACAGCTATTGTTTCTAAGCATCCTGCGTATACCGCAATAACCTTTAAGAAAGCACTCTTTTAGAGTAGACAAGCTTTTGAAATTATTGCGATATTTCAATATGAAATTTAGAAATATCGATCGCAAATAGAAGTATACAATTGAAAGCTTACCCTCGCTAATTGCGAGCAAGACCGCCTCAGAAACTATAGAGCAGGGTTAAGCTAGTACGGGTGTCAACTTCCTCTAAGGTTTCATCTTCAAAGCCATCATCATCCACGGGCTTACTTTGATAAACCATAAAGAAACTTAATCGAAGAGAAAGTTGACCAATTAACTCCGCCGAAAGAGCGGTTTCTGAACGGGTAATACGGTTCTCTTGACCAATCTCTGTAGAGAACACTTCGGTGAGAGTAGCAGTATCACTGACCTGCCACTCAAATCTAGCCGCACCCCGGGCGATCGCCTCCTTGTCCTTATCACCCGCCTCATTGCTCCGAAAACCCGGCCCCAGTTCCAAATCCAGATAGGCAATATCGGCCTGCCATGCGCGCCAGCCATACCCTGCTGAAATAGTGATCAGATTGCGCATACCGTTAAAGCGATCATTTTCGTAATCCCCAAGTGCAAAGGTATAACTACTGGTTTCGTTCCACTCTTTCTCTGCTTTCAGCGTTACCTTGTAACGCTCCTGCGAGGTAGATTCGTCATCTTTTTTAAAATCTGATTCGAATGCATAGCGATTACGCCAACCAATTAGGAAGTGATCAACCTCAATACGGCTACGATAGCTGGTGGTTTCTGTATTACCAGTAGAGTTATTGAAGCCTGCTTCGACAAAGCCAGCGAAACCTCGACGAGCCAAATCTTCATCACTGACTTCATCATCTAGTGGCGACCAAAGATCAGCGAAAGCGGAACAACTAAAGAGAGAGAAAAGAGACAAGATAAAAGGGATGATGACTAAGCGCACTCTCCCCTCCATCTAGATTACAAAAAACAACAATATGCGCCTATGTTACTCAAGGCTGACTGAATGGCAATCCTTGAGAGCACAGAGTGGAGCGAACATAGATCCGCTCCTTTTAACAAGATCAGAACTTATAAAGCAAAGTCACAGCCGTTCGAGTATCAGTACTATCCAGCTCTTCGCCATCATCCTCTTCCGCAGGATCGGTCTGGTGAGTAACAGTGAAAGAGACTTTCAAAGCCAATGAGCCAATCACGTTGGCTGTCAGCGCACTTTCAGAACGACTAATCGTATTGTTTTGACCAATTTCAGAACTTAGGCGTTGAGTGAACTTGGCTGTATCACTGATATCCCAAGCTAAGTTACCGGCAAGACGCGCAATCCATTCATCATCTTGCTCATTGGCATCATTAGTACGATAACCAGGACCACCTTCTAAGTCTAAAAACAGAGTTTCTGTTTCTAGAACCCGTTGACCATAGCCGACAGAGATAGTGTTGGCATCTTCCATACCGTTAAAGCGGTCGTTCTCATAGCTGTAACGGAAGAAGGTATAGCTGTTTGGGGCGAACTCCCACTCGCGGTTGCCCTGAGCAGAACCAAAGTAACGCTCTTCTTTGGTCTCTTCATCATCTTCTTTGTAGTCTGTTTCGATAACGTAGTTGTTGCGCCAACCAATCAGGAAATGGTCCACATCGATACGGGTGCGATAAGCGGTGGTCTCAGTGTTACCCGTCGTCATATTGAAGCCAAACTCAATACCGCCAGCAAAACCCCGTTTCTTTAATTCTTCTTCAGTTAAATCTGTTTCAGCAAAAACAGGTGCTGATAACAAGGATGCAACCGCCAGCACAGGCAATACAAAACCTTTCATAAAATTCCTCTAACTTTTTCTGGGGCAACACTTTGTTATGGTAATGGGTGTGTTACTTATATGTGACGTGAAAACTAGGTTAATAATTCGACGGGGATTATGCCTGTATTCAAGCAAAAGCTCTAGCACTGTTGCAGTGCTAGGCGCCTCTGCAACAAGTGCTTTACTAATTCAGCGCAACATTACGGCTTGCTGAGATGCACATCCATCTGCGGGAATGGGATAGTGACACCTGCTTCGTCATACGCCTGCTTAATCTGCTCATTAAGATCAAAGAAGACCGTCCAGTAGTCAGGGGTATTCACCCAGCAACGTACAGCAAGATTCACCGATGAATCCGCCAGTGCAGCGACGCCAATAGTGAAATCATCATCTAGCACGAGGGCGTGTTGCTTCATCACTTGCTCCGCAACACTCTTTGCCTTAGCTAGATCGCTGTCATAAGAAACGCCGATCACTAAATCGACCCGGCGCTTAGATTCACGACTAAAGTTAGTAATCGCACCACCGGTGACCTGTGCATTGGGTACCACAATCACTTTGTTGTCTGGCGTTTTCAGTACCGTCGAAAATATCTGAATAGATTCTACGCTGCCCGACTTGCCGCCCGCTTCCACGTAATCGCCCTTATTAAACGGGCGGAAAATAACAATCAGCACACCGGCGGCAAAATTAGATAACGACCCTTGCAGCGCCAAGCCGATAGCCAAACCGGCCGCAGCAATAACTGCCGCAAAAGAGGTTGTTTCAATACCCAACTGAGACAAGGTGACGATCACGGTTAACGTCATCGCCGCGTAGTAAACCAGATTGCCAATAAAACCGACTAACGTCGCTTCTACAGATTTAGCGTTCATCATTTTTTCGACAATATTACGCACAGAGCGGGAGATCAGGCGTCCAACGAAAAAGATGACTAAGGCCAGCACCACATTGGTGATCAATGCTTGCAACATTGGCTGGCTGTCAGTGATCAAGACTTCAATTTGTTCCATGGGAGTCATTCCTTACTTTTGATTCTTATACGTCTCTCTGAATATGAGACCCCTGTACAACTCTTCCCAGGCGATCCGTCCCATAGTGTGAGCTAGAATCGACCATAAAAAAACCCGCCTAACGGCGGGTTTTTAAAAATGCTAAAAACAGTTCAATTACAGAACGTCAATCGCATTCAAGTCAGCAAATGCTTTTTCCAGGCGAGTAACCATGCCAGCCTGACCAGCACGCAGCCATACGCGAGGATCGTAATGCTTCTTGTTAGGTGAATCGTCACCATCAGGGTTACCGATCTGACCCTGCAAGTAAGCTTCTTTCTCTTTGTAGTAATCCATCACACCTTCCCAAGTAGCCCACTGGGTGTCAGTGTCGATGTTCATCTTGATTACGCCGTAACCGATAGACTCTTGGATCTCTTCTTGAGTAGAACCAGAACCGCCGTGGAATACGAAGTTCAAAGAGTTAGCAGGCAAACCATGCTTCTCTGAAACATAGGCCTGAGAATCACGCAGGATGGTTGGAGTCAGAACAACGTTACCAGGCTTATATACACCGTGTACGTTACCGAAAGACGCTGCGATAGTGAAACGTGGGCTAACTGCGTTCAGTTTCTCGTAGGCATAGTCTACTTCTGAAGGCTGGGTATACAGCAAAGAAGTATCCATGTCTGAGTTATCAACGCCATCTTCTTCACCACCAGTACAACCCAATTCGATTTCCAGGGTCATGCCGATTTTGCTCATGCGCTCAAGGTACTTGGCACAAGTTTCGATGTTTTCTTCCAGGCTCTCTTCTGACAAGTCGATCATGTGCGAGCTGAACAGAGGCTTACCAGTTTCTGCGAAGAACTTCTCGCCAGCATCTAACAGGCCGTCGATCCAAGGCAGCAATTTCTTAGCAGCGTGGTCAGTATGCAGGATAACTGGAACACCGTAAGCTTCAGCCATCTGGTGAACGTGCTTAGCACCAGCAATAGCACCCAAGATTTGCGCTGTTTGACCTTCGGCTTTCAGACCTTTACCAGCGAAGAATGCAGCACCGCCGTTAGAGAACTGAACAACAACAGGTGCTTTCACCTTTGCTGCCGCTTCCAAAACACCGTTTACAGAGTCTGTGCCTACACAGTTAACAGCAGGCAGAGCAAAGTTGTTTTCTTTAGCGATGGCGAATACTTTCTGAACATCATCACCGGTAACAACACCAGGCTTTACAACGTCAAAGATCTTAGACATAACAAATTTCCTAATTGAGATACGTTTTCTTAGTGTTCCAAATTGTGACTCAGTTCCATCACTTATGGTTTGCTAACAAATGTAGCAGGAACACAGCAAAAGGCGGGTAAACAACACCCGCCAGCTTGAATTAACCTTTCGCGCGTTCTTCCAGCATTGCTACTGCTGGCAAAGTTTTCCCTTCAACAAACTCAAGGAAAGCGCCGCCGCCAGTAGAGATGTAAGAAACATCTGCTTTAATACCGAACTTGTCGATAGCAGCCAATGTGTCACCACCACCAGCAACAGAGAAGCCTTCGCTCTCTGCAATTGCTTTAGAGATAGACAGTGTACCTGCTTCGAAGTTCTTGAACTCAAAAACGCCGACTGGACCATTCCACAAAATAGTCTTGGCATTCTTCAGGATCTCAGCCAGTTCAGCAGAGCTGTTAGGACCAAGATCGAAAATCATGTCGTCGTCAGTCACTTCACTCACGTCTTTAATTTCTGCTTCAGCATTTTCGTCGAATGCTTTGGCACAAGCAACATCAGTAGCAACTGGGATAGAGCACTCTTTCATCAGCTTTTGCGCTGTAGGGATCAAGTCAGCTTCATAAAGTGACTTACCTACATTGTGGCCAGAAGCCGCGATGAAAGTGTTAGCAATACCACCGCCAACAACCAGTTGGTCAGCAATTTTAGACAGTGACTCAAGTACTGTCAGCTTGGTAGATACTTTAGAACCACCAACGATAGCCACCATTGGGCGCGCAGGCTCAGCCATTGCTTTGCCTAATGCATCCAACTCACCCGCCAACAAAGGGCCAGCACAAGCAACAGGCGCATACTGAGCAACACCATGGGTTGAACCCTGTGCACGGTGAGCCGTACCAAAGGCATCCATCACGAATACGTCACACAGTGCAGCGTACTGCTTTGCCAGACCTTCTTCGTTCTTCTTTTCGCCTTTGTTAAAGCGAACATTTTCCAGAACAACCAACTCGCCAGCTGCAACGTCAACGCCTGCCAAATAGTCTTTTGCCAAACGTACAGGTGCTTTAACAGCGTCCGCAAGGTAGTTAACTACAGGCTGCAGTGAAAACTCTTCAGCGTATTCGCCTTCAGTTGGGCGACCTAGGTGAGAAGTCACCATCACTTTTGCACCGGCTTTCAGGGCAATTTCGATGGTAGGCAGTGATGCTAGGATGCGCGCATCCGAAGTCACTTTGCCATCTTTCACAGGTACGTTGAGATCTGCACGGATCAGGACGCGTTTACCGGCCAGATCCAGATCAGTCATTTTAATAACAGACATGGTGATTCCTCTATGTTCGACTGAAGTTAAGCGAATTGGGTTGAGTTTGGGAGACCGCATTCATTATAGACCGACATGTATCAATCATCCGGTTTGCGAATCCCCATTCGTTGTCACACCAAACTAGTAATTTGATCAAATGATGGTGGCTGACTCGTGTTTGCGTTCCATCCACAATCGATGAGTGTGGATCATGATTAAAGTCAGCAGAAACCAAAGGTTCGTCAGTATAAGACAGGATTTGGGAGAATTCTCCCTTAGCTGCGCTTTGTAGTAATTGATTTACATCACGGATCGATACTTTCTTGTGAACTGTAACCGACAAGTCCATCGCAGTCACGTTAATCGTCGGCACTCGCACGGCAATTGCCTCAAATCGACCCGCGAACTTCGGCAAGATCCGCTCCACTCCCACAGACAACTTGGTATCAACAGGAATAATGGAGTGGCCAGCGGCGCGAGTTCGACGTAAATCCGGATGATAGGCATCAATGACGGGTTGATCATTCATCGCCGAATGGATGGTCGTGATCGCGCCAGATTCGATGCCAAACTCATCATCCAATAGCTTGATCACAGGCACGATGCAGTTGGTGGTACAAGAACCGTTAGATACGATCCGATCTTCGGCCTTCAATACAGCTTCATTAACGCCCCAAATAACGGTGGCATCAACGTCTGCTTCGGTACGGGCAGGTTGCGAAAACAAGACCTTTTTCGCGCCAGCAGCAAGATGTTGCTCTGCGTGTTCACGGCGATTAAAACTACCGGTACATTCAAACACCACATCAATAGCCAACTCATCCCAAGGTAGCTGAGAGATATCGGCCTGCTGTAAGAGTTGAATATCATCATCACCCACCCGCAAAGTCGTCTGTTCCAATTCTACTGAACAGTTAAAACGACCATGGGTAGTGTCATAGCGAGTTAAGTGAGCAATGGCGTCAACATCAGCCAACTCATTAATCGCTACCACCTTAATATCTTGTTCGCCACGCTCATAAAGTGCACGCAGTACACTGCGCCCAATACGGCCATAGCCATTTATCGCAACTCTTATCGTCATACCACAGTCTGATAGGTGCAATTTAAGAAGAGATATAAAAAGACGAGCCTAAGGCCCGCCTTTAATATCGAGTGGAATTAGCCCAATAACTCGCGGCAATTTTCCAAAACATTTTTGGTGGTGATACCAAACATCTCGAACAACTGATCCGCAGGAGCGGACTCACCGAACGTTGTCATACCAATCACCCGACCATTCAGGCCAACATACTTGTACCAGTAGTCGACTATTCCGGCTTCAACGGCGACGCGGTTACTTACCGCAGCAGGCAATACAGCTTCTTTATACGCTGCGTCCTGGGCGTCAAACACGTCCGTTGATGGCATTGAAACGACACGCACCTTGCGGCCTTCCGCAGTCAACGTGGCATAGGCTTCAACTGCGAGTTGAACCTCAGATCCGGTAGCAATCAGGATAAGCTCAGGCTGACCTTCACAATCCTTCAACACATAACCACCGCGGGCGATATCAGCAACCTGCTGTGGGGTACGGTCCTGATGAGCCAAGTTCTGGCGAGTAAAGATAAGGCTAGTAGGCCCCTCTTTACGTTCAATCGCCGCTTTCCAAGACACAGCTGATTCAACCGTGTCACATGGACGCCAGTTTTCCAGATTAGGTGTCATACGCAAGCTGGAGATCTGCTCTACTGGCTGGTGCGTCGGACCATCTTCACCCAAACCGATAGAATCGTGGGTATAAACAAAGATGCTACGCTGCTTCATCAACGCGGCCATACGTACCGCATTACGAGCGTATTCAACGAACATTAAGAAAGTGGCACCGTAAGGTACGAAACCTTTGTGCAGAGCAAGACCATTCATGATGGCTGACATGCCAAATTCACGCACACCGTAAAAGATATAGTTGCCGTCAGCATCATCAGCAGTGAGGCCTTTCGCCCCACTCCACAATGTCAGGTTAGAACCCGCGAGATCGGCTGAGCCGCCCATGAATTCAGGTAACAATGGGCCATAAGCATTCAGGCAGTTCTGACTTGCTTTACGGGTCGCAATGACTTCGCCTTTGGCTTGCAGGTCAGCAATGTACTGATCTGCTTGCGCTGAGAACTCAGCAGGCAGGTCACCCTTCATGCGGCGCTCATACTCAGCAGCTAACTCAGGGTGTTCGCCACGATAAGCAGCAAATTTGTCATGCCAAGCGGCTTCTTCGGCCTGACCCGCATCTTTCGCACTCCACTGCTCGTAGTGATCAGCAGGGATCTCAAATGCACCATGCTTCCAACCAAGGAATTCACGTGATGCAGCGATCTCTTCATCGCCTAATGGCGCACCGTGACAGTCGTGGCTACCAGCTTTATTCGGCGAGCCGTAACCAATCACGGTCTTACAACAGATAAGGGTTGGCTTGCCAGTTTCTGCACGCGCCGCATCGACTGCTGCTGCAATCGCTGCTGCATCATGGCCATCAACCGCTGGAATAACGTGCCAGCCGTATGATTCGAAACGCTTGGCCGTGTCATCGGTAAACCAGCCTTCAACTTCACCGTCAATTGAGATGCCGTTGTCATCCCAAAATGCAATCAACTTACCTAGACCCAAGGTGCCAGCCAATGAACAGGCTTCATGGGAGATACCTTCCATCAAGCAACCGTCACCGAGGAAACAATAGGTGTAATGGTCAACCACATTATGAACACCACGGTTAAACTGCGCGGCCAATGATTTTTCTGCGATCGCAAAACCAACCGCATTGGTAATGCCCTGACCCAGTGGACCGGTGGTAGTTTCTACACCCGGCGCATAACCATATTCAGGGTGACCCGGGGTTTTAGAATGCAGCTGGCGGAAATTTTTCAAGTCATCAATGGAGAGATCGTAGCCTGTAAGATGCAACAGGGAATACAACAACATAGAACCGTGGCCGTTGGATAATACGAAACGATCGCGGTCAACCCATTCAGGATTAGTTGGGTTGTGCTTCATATAATCGCGCCAGAGAACCTCCGCGATATCAGCCATACCCATAGGTGCGCCGGGGTGACCCGACTTAGCTTTTTGTACACCATCCATGCTCAGTGCACGGATTGCGTTGGCAAGATCACGACGAGAAGGCATCGAATACTCCCAGCTCTATAATTTGAAGTGTCTGAAAAAATGGACGCATATTGTCAATGTTTCTGTGTACATTAGCAACGAAATTCTACGCCTCTATATATGTAATCTATTATTTACGTTTACACGTACAACAAAGCGGTTATGCGCTTTTTTTACGATCGGGGCTAGCACATTTGCAGCTCTCTTGGTTAGAATAGACGTCTAGACGTTCATACATATATAAGTCTATCTATCTGGATGACACCCATGGCACAACATTTATTTACCTCCGAATCCGTTTCTGAGGGGCACCCCGACAAAATCGCAGATCAGATCTCTGATGCTGTTCTCGATGCAATTCTCGAACAGGACTCTATGGCACGCGTAGCCTGTGAGACCCTGGTTAAAACCGGCATGGTGCTAGTGGCAGGCGAAGTCACTACTGAAGCATGGGTAGATATCGAACAACTGGTACGTGATACCGTTCGAGATATTGGCTATGTGCACTCGGATATGGGCTTTGACGCTGACTCCTGTGCTGTCGTTAACGCTATCGGTAAACAATCGCCTGATATCGCTCAAGGTGTTGACCGCGGTGATCCTCGCGAGCAGGGGGCTGGTGACCAGGGCTTGATGTTCGGTTACGCCAGCAACGAGACTGATGTCTTGATGCCTGCGCCAATTACTTATGCCCACCGCCTCGTGAAGCGTCAGGCTGAAGTACGTAAGAACGGCACACTTCCTTGGTTACGCCCAGACGCTAAAAGCCAGGTAAGTTTTGTTTATGAAAACGGCAAGCCTGTTGGCATTGATGCTGTGGTGTTATCGACACAGCACTGTGACAGCGTCAGCCAAAGTGACCTGGTAGAAGCGGTTCGCGAAGTCATTATCGATCCGGTATTACCCCGCGAATGGCTAAACGACAAGACCAAGTACTTCATCAACCCCACCGGCCGCTTTGTTATCGGTGGCCCGATGGGTGACTGCGGCTTAACTGGCCGGAAGATCATCGTTGATACCTACGGTGGTATGGCTCGCCACGGTGGTGGGGCGTTCTCCGGTAAAGATCCATCAAAAGTTGACCGTAGCGCCGCTTACGCTGGCCGTTACGTGGCAAAAAACATTGTTGCTGCTGGGTTGGCTGAACGCTGTGAGATCCAGGTAAGTTATGCCATTGGCGTAGCCGAACCGACCTCTATCAGCGTCGAAACCTTTGGTACAGGTAAAGTGGCTGACGAGCTGTTAGTTAAACTAGTTAGAGAGCACTTTGACCTGCGTCCATATGGTCTCACTGAAATGCTGGATTTAGTGCAGCCTATCTATAAAGAAACCGCCGCTTATGGTCACTTTGGCCGTGAGCAGTTCCCTTGGGAGCAGGTTGATAAAATTGACGCTCTGCGCGCCTCTGCAGGCTTATAGTTGACTGACTAAATTTGCCGCTCCCCGTGCATTAGCACACCCCACAAAGTGCTGTGGGTGCCATGCACTTGCGGCAAGGCTCACCCCGCGTAGTGTTTTGGGTGTACCGTTCATCCTGAACATAAAGGTAAGCGAAAGCTTGCCTTTTTTGTTTATACTGCGTTGATTGATCACGAAAACAGGCTTCGCTTTCTTCGCACTGCTTTTCAATATCGTTTGGTCAGGATAAGAGTTACATCATGCGCAACATTCGACTATTTCACCCAGAACCGCTGACATCTCCGTCAACGGTCGAGCTAAGTAGTGATGCCGCGGGTCACGTGGCGCGCGTACTCCGAATGCGCCTCGGCGATCCGGTGACGCTATTTAATGGCGACGGTCATGAATACCAAGGAACGCTTTCCGACGTCGGCAAACGCAATGTGTCTGTGCAGATACAGCAAGCCCAACCCGCAGATCGGGAAAGCCCACTTGCGATCCATTTAGGCCAAGGAATAAGCCGTGGTGAAAAGATGGATATCACAATTCAGAAGTCAGTCGAGTTAGGCGTACGAGAGATCACACCACTGATTACTGAACGATGCGGCGTCAAGCTCAACAATGAACGCTGGGAGAAAAAAGTCGCACATTGGCAGAAAGTAGCTATCAGTGCCTGCGAACAGTGTGGCCGCAACAGAGTGCCGCGTATCAATTCGCCCCAGCCGCTATCGGAATGGTTGGCCAGAACAACTGACGCCACTCGTCTCACTTTGCATCCTCATACCGATACCAGCTTTAGCAACATGGCGGCGCCTGGGGATCAGGTAGAGATACTTATCGGCCCCGAGGGCGGACTCTCCGAGCAGGAGATTACCGTCGCTGAGCAAGCGCAATTTTTTACCGTCAAACTCGGTCCTCGCATATTACGAACAGAAACCGCGGCGTTGGTTGCAATCAGCGCTTTGCAACTCAGATTTGGTGACTTGGGATAACAGAATGACTATTACCGTCGGTATCGTGATGGACCCCATCACAGAGATAAATATCAAGAAAGACAGCAGCTTTGCCATGCTAATGGCGGCACAGGCCCGTGGCTGGCAATTGCGCTATATGGAGATGGCGGATCTCTATCTCGACCAAGGCAAAGCCTATGGCCGTATGGCACCACTGCAAGTGCAACAAGACGCAGAAAACTGGTTCGCTTTAGGCGCGGCCGAAGAGTTACCGTTGACGGAACTTGATGTGGTATTGATGCGCAAAGACCCCCCCTTTGATACCGAGTATATCTACGCCACCTACATGCTAGAGCGGGCCGAAGATGAAGGCGTGCTGATCGTCAATAAGCCCCAAAGCCTGCGCGATGCCAACGAAAAGCTGTTTACAGCTTGGTTTCCCGAGTTAACACCCCCTACGCTAGTCACCCGTCGAGCTGATAATATTCGTCGTTTCTATGCCAAACATGACGACATTATTCTAAAGCCGCTGGACGGCATGGGCGGCGCTTCGATTTTCCGGATCAAACCCAATGATCCAAATCTAGGGGTGATCATCGAAACCCTGACGGAACATGGTCAACGCTACTGTATGGCGCAAGCGTTTATTCCAGACATTAAAGATGGCGACAAACGGATCCTGATGATCGATGGTGAACCGGTCCCCTACTGCTTGGCGCGTATCCCCGCCAAAGGAGAAACCCGTGGCAACCTCGCCGCTGGCGGCAGAGGTGAAGCACGGCCTCTGAGTGAAAGTGATTTGCGTATTGCCCGCGCCGTTGGGCCGACGTTAAAAGCCAAAGGGCTGATCTTTGTTGGCCTGGATATCATTGGTGAAGGGCTGACTGAGATCAACGTCACCAGCCCAACCTGTATTCGTGAAATAGAAGCGGCATTCGATATCGATATTGCTGGTCAGTTAATGGACGCTATTGCGCAACGATTAGCCAACTAATCCTTTTTCAGTATGGCGGCTAAGGAATTATGGCCGCCTTAGCTGAGTTTTACGCCAGCAACTGCCATAATAATAGTGTCTGTAGTAACCGAGTGAAATGTATGGAAAGTCTGCGCGATCACCTGCTTATTGCCATGCCGTCGCTGAAAGATCCGTTTTTTTCACGCAGCGTCACCTATATCTGTGAGCATGATGACAAAGGGGCGATGGGTCTCATCATTAACCAACCCGCGCCCATCACCGTTAGCGAGCTACTCAAGCAGGTTGAACACCTTGACTTGGATGACCTGCCTGAAACCACCCGCCAACGCAAAGTCTTTTCCGGTGGACCAGTCAGCCCTGAGCGTGGTTTCGTCCTGCACTCCGCCCAGCACGGCTGGACCAGTAGTCTGAAGGTCAGTGACCAAATAATGGTGACCACCTCGAAAGATATTTTAACCGCCCTGGGCACAGACAAAGCACCGGAGCAATATATCATCACTCTTGGCTACTCTGGCTGGTCTGAAGGGCAGCTCGAAGAAGAGTTGGTTCGCAACAGTTGGCTCACGATCCCCGCCGATGATGAACTGATTTTTAGTACCCCAGCGGATCAATTATGGGAAGCCGCAGCCAAACGGTTGGGTGTCGACATCTGGAATATCAGCCCAGAAATAGGTCATGCTTAATGGGTTCACAAGCGGCACAAAGAACCCTGCTGGGCTTCGATTTTGGCACGGGTAGCATCGGTGTGGCCATCGGCCAAGAGCTGACAGGTACCGCATCACCGCTGCCCGCGCTGAAAGCCAAAGATGGTATACCAGACTGGGATCAGCTCAAACGTCTAATCGAGGAGTGGCAACCCGATCTATTAGTGATTGGCCTACCACTCAACATGGATGGCACAGAGCAGTGGATAACCGCCAGAGCCAAAAAATTCGCCGGACGATTACATGGCCGCTTTGGCACACCGTTTGAGATGCAGGATGAACGCCTGACGACGGCAGATGCAAAAGAAAGATTGTTTGAGCTGGGTGGCTATCAAGCACTCCAAAAAGACAAAATTGATAGTGTATCGGCAGTACTCATCATCGAAAGCTACATGCAACGAGCCTATCAGTAGCTAAAGAGAAGCCACGAGCCTAATCAACTTCACAACTTCACGTTTCTTAATATTGTCTGATGCCGATATCCGTTAGCATAAACTGACATTCTTGGTAGCAAGCAGTATCGTAGCACAACGGATTTGGACAGCAGTTGAATGGCAAGCCAAAATATTTGTTCCGCACTGATTTTGATAAGCCTGTTGTCGGCGTGCTCAGGTAAACCCAAGGCGGAACTTCCCCAAGCGACACTTAATTACGAAGCCTTAGATGACGGCTCAATTAAGTTTGTTTACACGCTACCCTTTACCACTCCCACCCTGAATACCAAGAAGAAACGTCAGCAACCTCAAGGGGGGCAATACCGCAGCCTGCGCGAACCACAATCCCCCGTAAACGCAGCTTTAACCGGTATCACAGATCCTGAAATGGAAGAGCAAGCAGAGGTCGGGCTGGATAGCGCATTAGACGAACAGGAACTCTGTTTCGAATCGCTAACTATTAAGCAACGGCGCTGGACCACCGCAGGCTATCAACTAACCGGGTTCTGCCGTTAACCTATTTTGTCACACCCAAATACCTGTCTTTGATCTGCTGCCACTCATCCGTATCTATCAAGTTCAATATTTGTTGGTTTAACAGTTCTCTGGTGGGATCATTTGGCGGTAACGCAATACCATAATCCTGACGCAGGAACGTTTGCGGCAACACCCTCAATTGATGGGCAAAACTCGCATTAATTTCATACCGTAGAATCGGTAAGTCATACACCATGGCAATCACCTTGCCATCTGCAAGTAGCTTTAAGCCCTCTTCAACGGATGCCACTTCTTCATGACGAACAAACTGTTCATGCAGATAGATAGAACTGGTGCTGCCTTTAACAGAGACCACCGGTTCACCATACAGGTCATCAATACCAGTAATAGACTGTTCCAATTGTTCCACCGTTAAAGAGGTGGCGATGGCCGCAGTAAACCCGGAAATAATAATGATACTGGCAAACATCCAGATTAAACCGACAATCCGTCCCAGCAGGGTTTTTGGCGCTTTATCTCCATACCCTACGGTAGTCATCGTTACTGCTGACCACCAAACACCCGCTCCAACCCCTTTGATTGGCGCAACAGAAAACTGCTCATTGTGTTTACGCTCTGCCAACCAAACAACCACTCCGACAATGGTAAGTACAGCTAGCAAAGCACCTGCCGCTTTAATAAATGGGCCGGAGAAGAGAGCTTTGACCGCACTTATCCAACTAACCGACTGGCTTTTCGCCACAGCGATACCTAATCCAGAAGTAAGAAAGGGGTGGGTAAAGTCAACAGATTGTTCCCGCTCTGCGGTGATGGTTAGAGCAGCGGCAGCAGCAGAGATCTCGCTACGCGAGGCCGCCAACAGCATCTCATCGATCTCCATCTCTCTAAACTCAAGTTGAATACCAGATTGATCAGCAATATGACGAACCAGTTCGATCGTAATGCCATGCCAACCATCTTCGGTTTTAATAGCGAAAGGCGGGGCGTCACGTGTCGCTATCACCAAGGTTTTATGTTGCGCGGTTACCGCATCAGCACTCACTTCCGCAGCAGCCGATGGCACCCAAACAGCACAGCCTATAAGTACGGAGGCAAACCAAATCCAAGTGCTTACAACACGGCTTAAACAATCTCTATCCATCTTGCTATCCCCTTCCCTTTCCTGCCCGCAGCGGTGGACAAAAGAGTAGAATTTATAAGTTATTTATATCAATAGCTTATGACAATAGCATCGTCAATTAACCAACCTTGCATTAACCATAAAAAAAGCCCCGAGATTAATCTCAGGGCTTGTTAATAGTTCTACTAAATTGATGTGGACTAAAAATCGTCATCATCGTTGTCGAGCGTCACACCATCGAGGAAGCCGGAGCCGCCACCGGGTTCATCGCCCTGCAGTTTGATCATTAGACGTAGATCATTAGGCGAATCAGCATAATGTAGCGCATCAGCGTAACTGATTTCACCTGCCTGATAGAGGTCAAACAGTGCCTGGTCAAAGGTCTGCATCCCCTGTTCTCGGGACTTGGTGATCGTCTCTTTAATCAGATGCATCTCGTTCCGACGAATATGCTCACCAATCATCGGCGTATTCAGCAAGATCTCGATCGCCGCTCTACGGCCGTTGCCATCACGACGAGGCACTAACTGCTGCGCCACGATGCCCCGCAGGTTAAACGACAGATCAAACAGCAACTGGTTGTGTTTCTCGGTTGGTGCCAAATGCATAATACGATCCAACGCTTGGTTCGCGTTGTTAGCGTGCAAAGTAGCAAGGCACAAGTGACCGGTTTCGGCGAAACTCAGGGCGAATTCCATGGTTTCCATGGAGCGGATCTCACCAATCAGGATCACATCCGGCGCCTGACGTAAGGCACTTTTAAGGGCCGCATCAAACGATTCCGTATCCAGTCCCACTTCCCTTTGCGTCACCAAGCTCTTTTCATGCTGATGAACAAATTCGATAGGATCTTCAATGGTCAAAATATGACCGCGGGAGTTGCGATTTCGATGCCCTAGTAGTGCCGCCAACGAGGTTGACTTACCAGTACCGGTGGCACCCACGAACAACAATAAGCCTCGCTTCGCCATCACCGTCTCTTTCAGAGTCGGCGGCAACCCCAACGAGTCAGGGTCGGGGATCTGAGTTTCAATCTTACGACAAACCATACCCGCGCTATCTCGTTGCCAGAAGGCACTGATACGAAAACGACCAACCCCCGCTAGCGGAATGGCGAAATTAC
This sequence comes from Corallincola holothuriorum, assembly GCF_003336225.1. Classification (NCBI taxonomy): domain Bacteria; kingdom Pseudomonadati; phylum Pseudomonadota; class Gammaproteobacteria; order Alteromonadales; family Psychromonadaceae; genus Corallincola; species Corallincola holothuriorum. The sequence goes on along the minus strand of NZ_QPID01000009.1, from coordinate 51,160 downwards.
ACTCGCGCTCGTCGTGAAATTGCTGTTTCTGCTTCTCGGTCATCGCGCTTTCAACGATCTCAAGCGCGCGCTCTTTACTCAGCGGTGTTTCCGCCAACGGCGTCATTTCGCCATCAATCTTGGCACTGGGTGGAAAGCCAACGGTAATGAAAAGATCCGACGCCTTTTCATTACTCATTCTCGTCAGCAGTTGATTCAGCAGCATCACCTACACTCCCTTAGATAGCGTTCTTGTCATGAGCTTTCAGACGCGCATCATCCGCAGTAACAATACCGCGACTAACCAAGCCCTGCAGACACTGATCCAATGTTTGCATGCCATGGGCCATACCCGTCTGGATCGCCGAGTACATCTGCGCCACTTTATCTTCACGGATCAGGTTACGGATCGCTGGGGTACCGATCATGATTTCGTGGGCGGCGACTCGACCACCACCCAGTTTTTTCAATAGTGTCTGGGAGATAACCGCACGCAATGATTCAGACAGCATTGAACGTACCATCGCTTTCTCTTCCCCAGGGAATACGTCAACAATACGGTCAATAGTTTTTGCGGCAGAGGTGGTGTGCAATGTACCGAATACCAAGTGGCCGGTTTCTGCAGCGGTCAATGCCAAACGGATGGTTTCAAGGTCACGTAATTCACCCACCAGAATAACATCCGGATCTTCACGCAACGCAGAGCGCAGTGCGGCATTAAAGCTGTGGGTATCGCGATGGACTTCACGCTGGTTGACCAAACACTTTTTGTTGTCGTGAACAAATTCGATAGGATCTTCGATGGTGAGAATATGGTGATGTTTGTTGTCATTGACGTAATCGATCATCGCCGCCAGCGTCGTCGACTTACCAGAGCCGGTCGGCCCGGTCACTAACACAAGGCCACGAGGCAGATCAGAAATCTTCTTAAAAATCTCTGGTGCACCTAAGGTCTCCAGAGTCAAAACTTCCGTCGGAATGGTACGGAATACAGCACCAGCGCCACGCCCCTGATTAAATGCGTTAACACGGAAGCGAGCCAGATTAGGCACCTCAAATGAGAAATCCACTTCGAGATGTTCTTCAAATTCACGGCGCTGCTTATCATTCATGATATCGTAGATAAGTGAATGAACTTCTTTATGTTCTAATGCCGGCACATTGACTCGACGTACTTCACCATCAACACGGATCATCGGGGAAACACCGGCGGACAGATGTAAATCTGATGCATTATGCTTAACAGTAAACGCCAGTAATTCGGTAACATCCATAGCCTAGCTCCAGAAGGTATCGGTAATTAAATTCTTATGAGTGACTTAACAGTTCGCCTGCAGAGTTCGCAACAGCGCATCAATGCAGCCTGTACAGAGGCTGGTCGAGAGGCAGATAGCGTTACGCTATTAGCCGTCAGTAAAACCAAGCCTGCCGCAGCAATCCTCGAAGCAGTCGCTGCCGGACAGCGCTGTTTTGGTGAAAACTACGTACAGGAGGCGGTCGACAAAATAGTCGCCATCGCCAACCCGCAGCTTGAATGGCATTTCATCGGTCCGATCCAGTCAAACAAAACCCGCTTATTAGCAGAGCACTTTGACTGGGTGCAAAGTGTAGACCGTATTAAGATAGCCAAACGCCTTAGCGAACAACGTCCGAGCCACCTTACGCCGTTAAAAATTTGTATTCAAGTCAATATAAGTGACGAACCTCAAAAGGCCGGGATCTCGCTTGAGGCCTTACCAGACTTGGCTCAACAGGTCACAGAATTACCTAACTTACAGCTTCGCGGGCTGATGGCGATCCCCGCTGATGTTGATGACTATCAGGCTCAGCGCGCACAGTTCAAGCGGCTAAATACTGCTTTTATCAATTTGCAGCAACACCACCCAGAATTAGACACGCTATCCATGGGGATGAGTGGCGATCTGGAGGCTGCCATTGCCGAAGGTGCCACCATGGTTCGCATCGGTACGGCGATATTTGGGGCTCGCGCGCCAAAATAGCCGCCACTGTTTCATAATGAACACGCACAATCGAATTAGCGATCAAATAAGGATCCAAAGATGTTTGACCAGCAGGAAAAAATCACCTTCATTGGCGGCGGCAACATGGCCCGCAGTATTATTGGCGGTCTGATCAAGCGCGGCTACCCTGCCCATTTAATCACGGTCACCGCCCCGACGGACAGAACCCGTCAACGGATGGCCGATGATTTTGGTGTGAATACCGCAGAAGATAATGCCAAAGGTGCGAAAGAAGCTGATGTGGTGGTGCTGGCAGTTAAGCCACAACTATTAGACATTGTTTGCGAACGCTTGGTCGCCGATATGGGCGGCCACGGTGATAAACTCTATCTGTCTATTGCCGCCGGCGTCACTGTTGACACCCTGCAAGCCTATCTTAGCGGTGCTCCGCGTATTGTCCGCACCATGCCTAATACACCCTCATTATTGGGGCTTGGCATGACAGGGTTGTACGCCCCTGCAGGCACGAAGCAGGATGATAAACTGTTCAGTCAATCGTTAATGGCCGCCGTCGGTAAAGTGGTCTGGGTGGAAGAAGAAGCCGGTATCAATCATGTTATCGCTGCGGCGGGTAGTGCTCCGGCCTATTTTTTCCTATTCATGGAAGCGATCCAAACTGAAGCTGAAAATATGGGCTTTGATGCTGAGACGGCACGCTTACTGGTGCAACAAACCGCCCAAGGTGCAGCGCAGATGGTCACAGAAAGCGATCTTCCCATATCCACATTGCGCTCGCAGGTAACATCAAAAGGCGGCACCACTGCTGAAGCTCTGAGAACTTTTGAAGAGGGCGAGTTGTCTACCTTAGTCGCTAAAGCGATGCGAGCGGCAGTTGCCAGAGCAGAACAGATGGCTAAACAGTTTTAGTCATCGAATCACTTAAGTTATCGGTGCTTGTAGTTTAGGCTGTTGCCAAGTGCAGGCATTTTCATATTTGGGAGAGTCATTTTATGGCGAGTCAATCCGCCTTTGTATTTCTAATCGATATCCTGTTCAATCTATACCTGATGGTAGTGATTTTACGGGTATGGTTACAGCTGGTCAGGGCTGATTTCTACAACCCATTCTGCCAGTTTGTAGTGAAAGCCACTCACCCCGTGGTGGGACCATTACGCCGGGTACTCCCCGCCATAGGACGATTAGATACTGCCAGCTTAGTATTTGCCCTGGTCATCGCCTGTGTCAAAGTTGTGGTGCTCGCTCTTATTGCCAAAGTACCGTTTGATGCCTTATTTATTCTGATGGCGGGCGGCATCACTTTGGTCAAGGAGATCTTCTCCATCGTCTTCTATGTGCTGATTTTACGCGCTATTCTGAGCTGGGTAAGCCAAGGGTATAACCCCATCGAAGCGGTGATGGCGCAGCTAACCGAACCAATGTTGGCACCGATCCGCCGAATTATTCCTCCCATGGGCGGACTGGATCTGTCGATGTTGGTACTGATTATTGCCCTGCAGTTTCTAAAGATATTACTGTTTGGCGGCAGCATGTTCTGATGCAAGCTGTCACCCGCACCACAGAAAGCCTTGAGCTGCGACTCTATGTGCAGCCCAAGGCCAGTCGTGATAACTGGCAAGGCATCCATGGCGATGAAATCAAACTGGCTATTACTGCCCCGCCTGTAGATGGTAAGGCCAATAGCCACTTGATTAAGTTTCTAGCAAAACAGTTCCGGGTCGCTAAAAATCAGGTACTACTGCTAAAAGGTGCAACCGGTCGACATAAGCTTTTGCGCATATTGCAACCACAGCAGATCCCGCCGCAGATAGCCGCACTGCTGACTAACGAAATCAATTAACCACTTCTATACTAACTACTAATCATCTGCACTAAGTACTAATCATCTGACTAAGGTAACCCATCATGCTGCGCCAAAAACTTTACCGTGGACTCGGCTCCCTACTGTTACTACTGCTAGCGATCACCAGCCAATCCGCCTTTGCCAATGTAGAGAAATTCGGCGACATACACGTGCATTATGTAGCGTTCTCCAGCACATTTTTAACCCCTGCGATAGCCAAAGCTTATGGTATTACCCGAAGCCGCACTAACGGGCTGGTGAATATCTCAGTACTCGATACTGGCAAAGAGGGTAGCCCTGCTGTCGCCGTGAAGATCAAAGGGAAAGCACGAAATTTAATAGGCAACCAAGTGACACTTAAATTTAAAGAGATCCGTGAAGAAAACTCCATCTATTACATCTCACCGATAGCGTACAGCAACGAAGAAACTTTCCGTTTCGAGATTGAACTCACCCATGACGACGGCACTGTCAATACGGTCAAGTTTCAACAAAAATTTTACGCCGATTAGGCCAATACAGCCCCGCTTCCCGCACTGCTGATACCGTTGGGTGTCAGCAAGCCATGCTGTACAATGCGCAGCAACTGTCGCTAATCAGGTTCGCTGCTCATGCAAAAAATCGTTCTCGCCACCGGCAATCAGGGCAAAGTCAAAGAACTCAATCAAATGCTTGCTGGGTTACCGTTTGATATTATCGCGCAAAGTGCATTCGATGTGCCTGATATCGCAGAAACCGGCACCACCTTTGTCGAAAATGCCATCATCAAAGCACGCCACGCGGCAAAAATCACCGGCCTACCGACTATCGCCGATGACTCCGGATTGGAGGTCGATGCTTTATTTGGCGCGCCGGGGATCTACTCTTCCCGCTATGCTGGCGAGCCGTCCAACGACAGCAACAACATAGATAAACTGCTGCTCGAGCTGAGTGGTAAGCCTGCTGCCGAGCGCAAAGCTCGCTTTCAATGTGTTCTGGTTTATATGCGCCACGCTGATGACCCAACACCAGTGATCTGCCAAGGTACATGGCAAGGGGAGATAGCTGTAGCGCGTCAAGGAGAGCAAGGCTTCGGTTATGATCCAGTGTTCTGGGTACCTACCGAACAGTGCATGGCCGCGGAACTTAGCAAGCAACGAAAGAATCATCTCAGTCACCGTGGTCAGGCGTTAAAGCAACTGTTGGCTCAACTCACTCAAGCCTAATCAGGCTGCAATTCGGAAACATATTGTGCAGACACTGCCGCCTCTCAGTCTTTACGTCCATGTCCCTTGGTGTGTGCAGAAGTGCCCCTACTGCGACTTTAACTCCCACACACTCAAAGGCGGTGTACCGGAAGCTGACTATGTCGATGCGTTACTCGCCGACCTGACGCAAGATCTACACTACGTGCAGCAACGCGAGCTAACGACTATTTTCATCGGTGGTGGCACCCCTAGCCTACTGTCAGCCGAAGCGATCGAACGTCTATTACAAGGTATCGCAAAACGTATCCCGCTTGCCAATGATTGTGAGATCACCTTGGAGGCCAATCCGGGGACAGTGGAAAGCGACAAATTTGCACAATTTCAACAAGCAGGGATCAATCGCATCTCTATTGGCGTGCAAAGCTTTCAACCACAAAAGCTACAAGCGCTGGGCCGCATCCATGGTCGTAACGAGGCAATTAATGCAGCACAAATGGCGCAACAGGCCAGATTACAAAGCTTTAATTTGGATCTAATGCATGGCTTACCGGATCAATCGGTTGCCGATGCGATGGCTGACCTAACCCAAGGCATCGCCTTAGCTCCCCCGCACCTGTCCTGGTATCAACTAACCATTGAGCCAAACACCCTTTTTCACAGCCGTCCACCCACCCTGCCTGACGACGACATCCTATGGGATATCTATGAAAAGGGTGATGAAAAACTGCGGCAGGCGGGGTATCAGCAATACGAAGTATCGGCTTATTTCAAGTCAGACAGCCAGGTGGATTACCGCTGCCGTCACAACTTGAACTACTGGCGATTTGGTGACTACCTGGGGATAGGCTGTGGTGCCCATGGCAAGATCACTTTACCTGTCGAAGGGCGGATTATTCGCACCAGCAAGATTAAACACCCGAAAGGCTATCTTGAAGCCAGCAACGGCTACCGACATCAAACACAAGCAATCGCCGTTGCAGATCTACCGTTTGAATACTTTATGAATCGACTCAGGTTATTTGAAGCTTTTCCGCAGAACGAATACAGTAAACTGACTGGACAGGCGATGAGCCAGATTGAACCCATTCTCGCCAATGCCGAGGCGCAGGGGCTGCTGAGTTTAACTGAGGAAAGTATTCAGTTAACTGCCAAAGGCCATCGTTACCTCAACAGCTTATTAGAGATGTTTTTACCAGAGTAAAAGCAGGTAGATCAGTCGCTGATGCAGAAAGCTGTCGGCAGTTTATTGTAGGCTTCCGCACTGCAAGCCTGATATTGTCAACATTATCGCCATGAGGCATCGAGTGTAGTATTAAAATGGACTTCCTATTTATGACCCGACATATGCGTAAATTAAAGCTTCTGCTGGTCGCCGCTTCCCTGATTTCATTATTGTCGGCCTGTGAACCAAAACCTGAGCCACCAACACCTGTTATCGATACCAGCGTAGAACCGACAGATGCCAAACAAGCGGCATACAACACTGAAGTGAATAAGCTCATTGACGAACTCTATATGGCTCAACTTGAGCGCAGTCCGGAGATGCTCACCATACTTGGCATCAAGCAAGATTATGACAAGTGGGATGATCGTTCAGAAGAGTATGCCGCGCAAACACAGCTGCTATATCAAGAACACCTGAGAAGAGTGCAAGATATCGACAGTAGTGAACTGGTAGGTGAAACCGCCCTCTCCTACCAGCTGTTCAAGCAATACCTGCAAGATGAAATCGATGACTACAAATGGCGCTACCATAGTTACCCGGTCGAGCAGATGGACGGCTTGCAATCACACGTACCATCTCTGTTAATCAATCAACATACCGTCACCAGCGAAGAGGATGCCCTCGCCTATGTTGCCCGTCTTTATGGGGTACCGGGGCTGTTTGAACAGCTGCTGGCGCAACTGAAAAAACGCGAAGAGCTCGACATCATCATCCCCAAATTTATTATTCCACTGGTGATCAGTGACAGTCAGAGCTTACTCACCGGCGTGCCATTTGAAGAGGCTGACCAAGACAGCACCCTGTTCGCCGATTTCAAAACTAAGTTATTGGCACTCGATCTGGATGATGAACGCGAACAAAAACTGCTGGATGCTGCCGCATTGGCTTTGACAGAGCATGTTGCCCCGGCCTACGAAAAGCTGATCGCTTACCTGCAACAACTAGAGAACAAAGCGGATAATCATGCGGGCGTGTGGAAGCTTCCAGACGGCGCGCAGTTTTATCAAAGTACACTACATTTCCATACTTCAACCGATCTCACTGCCGAGCAGATACATGAGATAGGGCTGCAAGAGGTAGCGCGTATCCACACCGAAATGCGCCAGGTGATGCTGAAAACAGGTTTCACCGGATCATTACGGGAGTTTTTCCAGTTCATGCGCGAAGATCCTCGTTTCTATTATCCCAACACAGATGAAGGGCGCGCGGCATATCTGCAAGAAGCCACGGCACTGATTGATAATATGAAAAGCCGTTTAGACGAACTGTTTATCACTCAGCCGAAAGCAGATCTTAAGGTCAAGGCGGTCGAGCCATTTCGCGAGAAGACCGCCGGTAAAGCATTTTACGAAGCGCCTTCACTAGACGGTAGCCGACCCGGAACCTATTACGCCAACCTCTACCAAATGAGCAATATGCCCAGCTATCAGATGGAGGGCCTCGCCTACCATGAGGGGATCCCGGGGCATCATATGCAACTGGCGATCGCGCAAGAGCTAGAAAGTTTGCCGCTGTTCCGTCGCTTGGGTGATTACACCGCTTACATTGAAGGCTGGGGACTCTATTCCGAGCTACTGCCAAAAGAGATTGGCCTCTATCAGGACCCTTATTCCGACTTTGGCCGACTGGCGATGGAACTATGGCGAGCCGCCCGTCTAGTGGTTGACACCGGGCTACACGAAAAACGTTGGCCCCGCGAACGGGCGATCGCCTACCTTGCGGAAAATACGCCTAATGCACTCAATGACGCGGAACGCGCTATCGACCGTTATGTCGTCATGCCAGGTCAGGCCACCAGCTACAAAATTGGCATGATTAAGCTGCTTGAACTGAGAGAAAAGGCCAAACAGGCACTCGGAGAAAAATTTGATATCAAAGCCTTTCATGATGTCATTTTGACTCACGGCGCTTTACCTTTGAACGTGCTGGAAACTCAGGTAGACAGCTTCATTGAGCAAAATCAAAAGTAACCGATTGGAACCGCTTTACCGTCACATTTAAAGCTGATAATTTGGCCTCTTGTCCAAGGAGGCCAGTTTAGTGAAGCAGGAAGCGAGCCATTCATCAGGGTTATCATCACTGACCCGATCATCATCTCTGAATATCGAATCACTCGAACTGTCTGAGATCCGTCTGCAGCAACTGCATCTCTACGTAGATAATCACCAGCACGATCGTCTGCTGGCGCCCATGCTTTCATTGATCACCGGCTCGGTACTAAGCGTCTGGGTCAGTTGGCAGGTGGCCGCACTATGGATGCTGATCTCTTTTCTGATCACCCGCAATTATCTGCGGGTCTACAGTAACTTCAAAAAAAGCGCACCGCAGGCAAAAGATGCCTATCAATGGGAGCGGCGTATCGCCATGGCCCATGGTTTACATATGCTGCACTGGGCTGGACTATCGATGTGGGCCTGGCAACCCGGTAACTTCGCCAACCATATCTTTATCGCCATGATCGTCATGGGCTTGATGTCCGCCACCACCGCCATGAGCTCGCCTTCAAAACGTCTGTTTCTGCTCGATATGCTGCCCATCATCATTATTGCATGCACACGACCATTATTTGAGCAGGGGCTGCTCTACAACTCGATGGCCGCACTCAGTGTTTGCTTCTCTATTTTAATGATCCATGTCGGCCTGCAGATTCACCAGAACCTACTGAAAATGCTCTGTTTACAGCAGGAGCGTAAACAACTGATGATGGAACTGGAGAACATGGCCACCACCGATGCTCTGACTGGTACCAGTAATCGTCGCGCCTTTATGACCTTCGCACGCGAAGAGGTAATACGTAGCCAACGTTATCAGCACCCCCTGAGTCTGTTAATGATCGACATAGACCATTTCAAGCGCGTAAATGACAACTTTGGCCACGCCATGGGTGATCAGGTGATCCGCGTGGTTGCTGAGATAATCAGCGAAGAGTGTCGTCATTCAGACCGTGTCGCTCGACTCGGCGGCGAAGAGTTCGCCCTGCTATTACCCGAATGCGGGATCTGCCTGGCGGAAGTAACCGCAGAGCGCATCCGCCAGCGCATAGCTCAAACCTTGGTATCCCACGGCGATCAGGCCAGCAATATAACGATCTCTATCGGCGTCGCCGAACTGACCGCGGCGCAACGAGATATCGATTCATTGCTGGATTTAGCCGACAAACGGCTATACCGGGCAAAGCAAGCTGGGCGTAACCGGGTGGAAACAGCCTAACCAGATAGCAAATCTCTCGCCGACTTGCCCTGAGTCAAAAAAAAACGCAAAGTGACCTCGCTGCTATCATTCGAGGTCACTATGTACAACTTCAGCCACTTTTCTCGCCGTACCTGTCTGACACTTTTCGCATTCAGCCTGAGTTTGCCACTGCAGGCAGAGATGCTTTCAGTTGATCGCATCTTCAGCGATCCCTCGCTATCCGGCACTCCTCCGAAAAAGCTACAACTGGCTCCCGATGGCTCACAAGTCAGCTTTATTCGCCCCCGCGAAGATGATTACAACGCTTACGATTTATGGAGTTACCATCTGGAAACAGGTAAAACCGCTAAGTTAGTCGATGCAGCAGAGTTAACCGGCGGCGCTGAAACACTATCGGATGAAGAGAAAGCACGCCGCGAGCGTCAACGTATTTTCGGTAGCGGTATTTTGGAATACCAATGGTCTCCAGACAGCAAAACACTGCTATTCCCCCTCGCTGGTGATCTCTACCTTTACCAATTAACGGAGCAAAAGTCGCTCCAACTGGTGAAAACTGACGCGTTCGAAACAGACGCTAAAGTCAGCCCCAACGGCAACTACGTTAGCTTTGTTCGCGATCAGGATCTGTACTTGGTTAACCCTGTCACCGCAGAAGAAACCCGCGTCACGACAGACGGCGGGGGCACCATTAAGAACGGCATGGCAGAGTTCGTTGCGCAAGAAGAGATGGGGCGAATGACCGGCTACTGGTGGTCACCGGATGAAACCAAGCTCGCTTTTATTCGTGTAGATAACAGCTCGGTCGACCGCATAGTACGCAGCGAAATCTACGCTGAAGAGATCAAACAGATAGAACAGGCATACCCTGCCGCCGGTCGCCCCAATGTCAGCTACAAACTGGGTATATATCAACTCAGTGATAAAACCACGCAATGGATAGATCTTGGCACTGAAGTCGATTTTTACCTGCCCCGCGTGCGCTGGAGCAGCACCAGTGAGCAGTTAAGTTATCAATGGCAAAACCGCAGCCAACAACTGCTGAAGTTAATGCTCGTAGATACTAAAACCGGTAACCAACGAGAAGTACTGCGGGAAACCTCCAATACCTGGATCAACCTGCATAATGATCTGCGTTTTCTTAAAGATGGTCAGCATTTTATTTGGGCGTCAGAGCGGGATGGTTATAAGCACCTCTACCTCTACACCATGGAAGGAAAACTACTGCGCCAACTTACCCAAGGGGATTGGATCGTCGATAAACTCGAAGCCATTGATGAAACCAAGGGCCTCGTCTTCTTCACCGGTCGCAAAGATTCCCCACTGGAGAAGCACCTTTACTACGTCGCCTTGAGTGGCGAACCAAGAATCAAAAGAATTACCCGGTCGCGCAGCTACCATGATGTCGCGTTTGCTAAAGATGCCAGCCACTATTTAGACACATCCTCCACCGTAAACATGCCTCCACAAGTCAGTTTGCATCAAACTCTCGGCAAACAGGTGGCTTGGATCGACGAGAATCGCCTCAATAGCCGTCATCCACTGACGCCTTATCAAGATCAGTGGTCCCGTCCCGAGTTTGGTGTTTTAGACGCCGAAGATGGGCAAGAGATGCAATACCGCTTGTTCAAACCAGTCAACTTTGACCTATCACGCAAGTATCCAGTGATTGTTCGAGTGTATGGCGGCCCTCACGCACAACGCGTCGTCAATAAATGGAGTTGGCAAAATCTATGGACGCAGGTGATGGTGCAGCGCGGGTTTCTCGTATTTGAACTGGATAACCGCGGCTCATACAATCGCGGAAAAGCGTTTGAAGATCCTATCTATCGTCATCTCGGTAAAGTCGAACTGAAAGACCAGATCAGAGGTGCGCAATATCTTAAATCATTGCCTTATGTCGACGGTGACCAGATCGGTATCTTCGGTCACAGCTACGGTGGCTATATGACTCTCATCAGTATGTTCGAGGCGAGTGACATATTCGCCGCAGGTGTCTCTGGTGCGCCGGTGACAGACTGGCGACTATACGACACCCACTATACTGAGCGCTATCTCGGCCACCCGGCGGGAAATGGTAAAGGCTATGATGCCTCAGCTGTGTTCCCGTATGCGCCCCAGCTTAAAGGCCCGCTGTTGATCTACCACGGCATGGCGGATGACAACGTGCTATTTACCCATAGCACCAAACTATACAGCCAACTGCAACAAGCGATGCTGCCGTTTGAGATGATGAACTACCCTGGTAAGAAACACTCAATCCGCGGCAAAGAAACCCGCATTCACTTGTACCGAACGATACAACAGTTCTTTGAACGGCACTTAATGCCGGAGCTGTAAATAATACGAAAACTATCGCCTCTTTCTAGAGCTGGAAAGAGGCGAATCACCAGCCAATAAAACTTGATGTTCTTCTCATATTGATCAATTGCATCCCGTAATGCCCCGCAATAATGTTCATACCCAGACAGAAAATATCTCCGTTGCACTAATATCGATAAATAGCTGATGTTTAAGCTGTAACTAACAGCTTATTTAGATAGGGGTATGACGCTTTCTCAATGTTTACTCAAGTCATTACAGCAAGTCGATCGTAAGGGAGACAGATGAAAACAAACACGCCAATCACCAATCGCGAAAAAAGTTTTACCGATGGATCGACCTTGGTATCAGTCACTGATCTACAAGGTGTCATTCAATATGCCAATAGAGACTTTATCGAAGTCAGTGGCTTCGATGAAGCAGATCTGATTGGCCAAAACCATCATGTTGTTAGGCATCCCGATATGCCGCCCGCCGCCTTCGAGCATATGTGGAGTACGCTCAAAAACAACCAGCCTTGGCGTGGCATGGTGAAAAATCGTTGTAAAAATGGCGATCACTACTGGGTTGATGCTTATGTCACTCCCGTTTTTAAAGGGGAACAAAAAACGGGCTATCAATCAGTACGCAGCTGCCCAAGCAGAGAGCAGGTAGCAGACGCAGAGCGTTTGTACGCGCAGATGCGTGCCGATACGCAAATGAAAATGCCAGAAAAAAATCGTTGGAAAGATAAGAGTATTAAGTTCCGAGCCACTATTTTTCTTACTTTGCTTGCCGCTGCCACCATCATGGCATTCGCGCTATCACTCCATCACATTGCAATAGTGAACGAACTTGTCACGCCCCTGCTGACAGATAAATCTATGCCCACCGACGGTTTGGTCCTCTTAAAACAACTCGCTGATTACAATCAAGGCAGACTGCTATGGTATTTATTCGCGTTGTTACTCACAGTCGTTGGTGTGATGGGCTTTTGGATCATGATCAACCGCAATATCACGGCACCTATGCTCAAGCTAACCAAGCACGTGCGTAACATGGCCAGTGGCACCATGACCGCAAACATTGATCTTGACCAGAAAGATGAAATGGGTGAGAGCTATATGGCCCTGAAACTATTGCAGTCTCGCCTGAAGACCGTCTTAGGTCAGTTCAGCGAATCGTCACAACAGTTAGTCAACTCTGCAGATGGCTTGTCAGAGGCCAGCCACAACACGCTTCACGGCATGCAACAGCAGCACAGGGAAACCGATCAAGTCGCGACCGCGATGAATGAGATGAGTGCGACCGTTCATGACGTTGCCAACAACACCACCTCGGCTTCTGAAGCATCAAATGTGGCGCAACAAGAAGCAAGCAAAGGCGCCAGTATCGTCAGTGCAACCCGCGCTTCTATTGAAGCGTTATCGCAAGATGTATCGGAAACCGCGACCGTCATTAACCAGCTAGCGGTAAACAGCGATCAGATCAGCTCAATCACAGATACCATCAGCTCGATTGCCGAGCAAACCAACTTGTTAGCACTGAACGCCGCTATTGAGGCGGCACGTGCCGGTGAGCAAGGCAGAGGATTCGCCGTGGTTGCCGACGAAGTCAGAACACTGGCATCAAGAACGCAAGAAGCAACGAACGAGATCCGCAGCATGATTGAAAACCTGCACTCAGGGATCACTTCGGCAGTCGATGTGATGGCAACTGGAACCGACAGAGCGTCGGAAGCCGTTGAAAAAGTACAGGCCACAGAACAAAGCTTTGACATTATCAGCACCGGTATCAATCAGATTAACGACATGAACATGTTGATCGCCACAGCGGCAGAACAACAATCCGCGGTAGCGGAAGAGATGAATCGTAACGTCCAATCAATCAGTGAACATTCGAACCAAACTGCGAAAGAGTCAGAGCGAATGCAAAACGACACCTTGGTATTAACTGATATGTCGCAACGGTTACTCACCCAAATAAGGCAATTTGATCTTGGACGCAGCGCCTTAGCTTTTGACTTTGATGGCGCAAAGTCAGCTCATTTAGCATGGAAAACCCGTGTCAGAACTTACTTGAATGGTGATACCTCAGTTCTCACGAAAGAGCAGGCCTGCTCCCATCGTGACTGCAAATTAGGACAATGGTACTACGACAGAGGACAACAGGAGTATGGCGATATCGCATCATTTAAAGCCATAGAACCACCCCATGCCAAGCTCCACCAGACGATTAAAGAGATCATCGCTGCCAATGAGGCTAACGAAGTAGATAAGGCAGAAAAACTGTATCAAAACCTCGAACCACTATCACAAGAGATCGTCTCTTTACTCGATGCCACAGAGCGCGCCGCAACCAAGTAGCTCCAAGGCTAAGCTTTGAAAGCGCCAGCCTTGAATGGCTGGCGCTTTCAATTAACACCGCTCCTTTACACAACAAAGAGTTACAAAAAAATCCACGGGAAATACCCGCACAACTGCGCTCAAACCTTGCCCATCGGACAACATTTCGGCAACATGCAGCCTCAAATAAGAAAAAAATAATATAAATCATCCTCTCCAGGGAGCAGAAGTATGCAGTGGTATCTATTCGCTGGGTTGGCTATGGTAGCCAGCGCGGTGTTACCTGTTCACGCCCAGACGTGGACCAAACAACCGTTTGATGACAAATTCCGTCAGCTAGAAGAGATCTTGCCAACGCCGAATGACTATCGTACCGGCTCTGGTGCGCCCGGCCATAAATATTGGCAACAACAGGCGGACTACACGATCCAGGTAAAACTGGATGAAGAAGAGAAGCGCGTTACCGGTAGTGAGACCATCACTTACACCAATAACTCGCCAGATCGGCTCTCCTACCTATGGCTGCAACTGGACCAAAATCGCTTCGACAAAAACTCTGACTATAACTTGAGTATGCGGGCGCAAACCCGCTATGTGCTCAAGCCCTCTAACGCGGGTGACAAGCAATCGCTGAAAGATTTTCGTGGTCGCACTAGCCGTCAGAGTTTCGAAGGCGGTTATCAGATCAGCAATCTAAAAGGTGCGAATGGCAAGCCGCTGCGCCATATCATCAATAAAACCATGATGCGTATCGATCTGGATCAGCCTTTGCTGCCGGGTCAACAGTTCAGCTTCAGCCTGGACTGGGAATACAACATGGTTGAAGCCAAGACCCATGGTGGCCGGGGTGGTTACGAGTGTTTTGAAAAAGATGGCAACTGTATCTTCCTGGTCGCGCAATGGTTCCCTCGCATGGCCGTTTACGATGATGTTAATGGCTGGCAAAACAAACAGTTTCTTGGCCGCGGGGAGTTCTCCCTCGAGTTCGGCAACTACGAAATCAGCTATGACGTACCCGCTGATCATATCGTTGCCTCCACCGGTACCTTGGTAAACCCCGAACAGGTGCTCAGCGGGCCACAACAAGACCGCTTGAAAAGAGCTGAGACAGCGAAAAAGCCGGTGATGATCGTCACCGAAAAGGAAGCTCGCGCTAACGAAGAAGACGACACCAGCAAACGCAAAGTATGGACATTTAAAGCAGACAATGTCCGTGACGTTGCCTGGGCCAGTTCACGTAAGTTCCTGTGGGATGCATGGGGCGTGAAAAGCGGTGACAACACCGTTTTAGCGATGTCGTACTACCCGCAAGAGGGTAATCCGCTGTGGGAGCGTTACTCCACCCAAGCCATTGCCCATACTATAGAACAATACAATAAGTACAGCTTCGATTACCCCTACCCTGTGGCCATCTCGGTCAACGGCCCGGTGGGTGGCATGGAATATCCAATGATGACCTTCAACGGTCCTCGTCCGGAAATTGACAAAGAAGACGAGAGCAAACGCACCTACTCTCGTCGCACCAAATATGGTCTGATCTCGGTGATCATCCACGAAATTGGCCATATCTACTTCCCCATGATCGTCAACTCAGACGAGCGCCAGTGGACCTGGATGGATGAAGGTCTTAACACCTATCTGCAATTCCTGGCTGAGCAAGCGTGGGAAGAGAACTACCCTTCTCGCCGTGGCGAGCCGCGTAAAATTATCGATTACATGGTCAGTGCTAAACAGGTACCGATCATGACCAACTCAGAGAGTATTCTGCAGTTTGGTAACAACGCTTATGGCAAACCTGCCACGGCGCTGAACATTTTGCGCGAGACCATCATGGGTCGCGAGCTGTTTGATTATGCCTTCCGTGAATATTCACAACGTTGGAAGTTTAAACGCCCAATGCCTGCAGATTTTTTCCGCACCATGGAAGACGCCTCTGCAGTCGATCTGGACTGGTTCTGGCGCGGCTGGTTCTACAGTACAGATCATGTAGATATCAGCATCGACGATGTGCGGATCATGCAGGTGAATACCGACGATCCTGAAATTGAAGCAGAATGGAAACGAGAGCGCCATGAAGCGGCACCGCGCTCGTTAACCGAGCAGCGTAATGAAGAGTTGCATCGCCGTGTTGACGACTACAGTGAACTCAAAGACTTCTATAACGAACATGATGAGTTCACCGTTTCACCGAAAAGTACCAAAGATGCCGAAGGCAAACTCAAGCCCTACGAAGAGTGGGAGCGGGAGCTGCTGGAAACGGAAGGCAATTTCTACCTGCTCGACTTCAGCAATGTTGGCGGCTTGGTGATGCCGATTATCCTAGCCATCGAATATGACAATGGCGATGTGGAAGAGCTACGAATTCCAGCCGAAGTATGGCGTCAGGATCCGAAACAGGCATCAATTCAATTGTGGCGCGAAGAGGTAATCACTCAAGTGACCGTTGACCCACATTGGGAAACTGCTGACGCAGATATCAGCAATAACTTCTTCCCCCGCAAGATCCTGCCATCACGGTTGGAACTGTTCAAAGACAAGAAGAAGCGTAACCTGATGAAAGAGATGCAGAGCGAAGAGTAATACTCGCCGTTCAGTAAAAGCCGACGCATAATGGCGTCGGCTTTTTTGTTTGCCCGCTTTAAAAGAGAGTTAAAGATGCTTATCGCCTTGCGCACACTATTTATTGCCTTGCTGCTGGGTTTCACCAGCACAACAGTCGCTCACACCTATCACGCCACACTGACCGACATGGTAGTCAATCAACAAACTGGCCAGCTGGAAGTGATCCACCGCTTCTTCGCCGATGATGTCGCTAAGGTACTTAGTGCAGAAAGCAAACAGACCATCCGCTTTGATGATGCACTCACCTCCGAGCAAGTCAGCCTAATACGCAGCTATGTGGAGAATCACTTCAAGCTTTATGATGGCAACAACAATGAAAAAGCACTGCTTTGGGTAGGCACAGAGCTAGACACCCATTACCTGTTCATCTATCAGGAAGTCGCTGCTCCCACATCCTTTACCGGTTATCAGCTGCAAAACAGCTTGCTCTTTGGCCATCTCCACCAGCAGGTGAATACCGTTAATATTCGGCTGAGTGAAGCGCTTAGCTCACTGGTCTTTACTCCTGACACGGTGCGCTTGCCACTGCAAAACTAACCCTATTAAGGTCCGCCCTCTCTCTATGGTTTTAGGCGGAGGGGGTAGCTCCCTTACGTTACAGATCACAGTGCTGTCACAGCAATATTCTCCTAGCAGTGAACCACTGGCACACTGAGTCGTATTAAGACTTATTGCTTTTTCGATCTGACCCTCATGCTGAACAAACTAACAGACTATTTTTTCCGCCCGATAGATGCTGCCTCTATCGCCGTGTTCCGCATCGGCTTCGGCTTTGTCATGTTCGCCGATGCCATTGGCCATCTTGGTTTTGTTGATCTGGACAGTATGTATGTCACACCGGTCCTGTTCTTTAAATATTACGGTTTTGAGTGGGTACCGGTACTTAGAGAGGGCGTCTACTGGGTTTACGGTGTGTCGGCGATCGCGTCACTGGGATTAATGTTCGGCTGGCACTATCGACTGAGTGCTGCCATCGTCGCCATCTGTAATGCCGCCATTTTTTTACAGGATCAAGCACAGTACTTGAACCACCTTTATCTGCTGATCCTGTTCAGCAGCCTAATGGTTTTTGTACCTGCCCATCGGTACTGGTCATTGGATGCCAAACGCCGCCCCAATATCGCCAGTGATACGCTACCAACCTGGTGCCTGATCCTGTTAATCGTGCAGCTAGAGATCATTCTCATCTATGCCGGCTTGGTTAAAATCAACCCCGACTGGCTGCAGCTTGAGCCACTCGCTTCATGGCTGGCCAAGCGCCAGGCTATGCCCCTAGTCGGTCAGCTCTTTGTTGACCCGACCGCGGTTGCCATTGCCGCCTATGGCGTCATCGCGCTGCATCTGGTCGGCGCCCCCTTATTACTGTTTAAACGCACACGCCTTTATGTAATTGGTGTGTACGCCTGTTTCCACACGCTGAATCACTTCGTGTTTGATATCGGTGTGTTCCCCTGGGTTACCTTGTTTGCCAGCCTGCTCTGTTTCTCTCCTGACTGGCCGCGACAGTTTTGGGCTAAACTCCGCCGCTTGCCCTACCACGCGCCACAGCTCACCCCCATTGCACTGCCCGGCACTCAGGTGAAAACCGCAATCACGCTCAGTGTATGCGCCTGGCTAGTTTTTCAAACCTTAGTGCCTGCCCGCAATCTGCTCTATCAAGGTGAAGTTGCCTGGAATGAGGGGGGGCACAGATTCAGCTGGCGAATGAAACTGCGCAGTAAGCAGGGCTCGGCGACTTTCTATGTCAAAGATCCTGTCAGCGGTAAACAATGGAAGTTTAACCCACGGCCAATACTTAATAGACGACAGAATTTTAAGATGCCCTGCCAGCCAGATATGATCTGGCAAATGGCACAATACGTGCAAAAGATATGGGCACCACAACAATTATCAGTGAAGAATGCAGAGGTCACCGTACGCAGCCACTGTCGTTTAAACTATCGCAAGCTAGCCATGTTTATTGATCCCAAAGTCGACCTGACCAAAGTACCGCGAGACTTAGGCAACAATGAGTGGGTACTTCCCCTGACGCAGCCGTTAAAGCCAAAACATCTCCCGGACTGGTTTCCTGTCAGTCATTAGGCGATCGTGCAAATGAAAACAGGGGGCAATACGAAAGATGGGAGTTGGCTAGCAATACCTAACGAAATATACTGGTAAAACAGTGTTCTAGACTAAGCTGGATATGGCTAAGGAAAACGATTTCGGATGCAGGCAACGCTTTTGTCACAGTCAAAAATCAGTCTCGGCGACGAGTGGCGCTTTCAACCACCGGCACTGCCCAGACCGCTGATTATAAAGCAGAAACTACTTAACCAGTTGGCAGAAACGCCATTGGTTGCTTCCGTAGTGGCCCCTTCTGGCTATGGTAAAACCGTATTGTCGGCACAGCTATTCGCACAATGGCAAGGGGTGCGCGCCTGGTGCACCTTCGCCGACATAGATCTCCGCTTACATGATTTAGTGAGAATACTGATCGGTGCCTGCCAGCACGCACTGCAGTTTGATGAAGCGCTGCTGCAACGCATTCAACAAGGGTTAATCGATGATCCGAAATCACTGCTCGAATCCCTGTTACAACAACTGGCCGACAATCCCACACCCACCCTGCTGATACTGGATAATCTGCCAAAAATCGATACTCAAGATACGCTTAGCGCTCTAGACCAATTGATTGAACAATGGCCAAAGCAACACAAACTGTTGATCAATAGCAGTGCAACGGAATGGCAAAAGCATCTATCAATCACCAATATCGCAGCGCTCTGCTCACCCGCTTTAAATACCATTCGGTTCGATGACAAAGAAACCATCGCCCTGCTCGGTGATAGCTTATCTCCCGCATTACAATCGCTGGCACTGCCATTTATCGATGGCTCACCTGCAATCACCTGGATCGCCAAAAATGCTTGTCTCAACAAGCAGGAACTGGAAGCGATCAATAGTCCAGAAGAGCTCATAGAGCACGGCCAGAGAAAGATCACGGCAGCACTGCCCCCTGCTGCCCGTGAATTTATCCTTGCCAGTTCACTCATGGATTATTTCAACCTGACCTTAGTCGAGCAGATGCTGGAACATGATTGCCACTCACTACTTCCAGGGTTATTAAAGCAACAGCTGCTATTGGGGCAAAATGACGATCAGGGTTGGTTTCACTTTCATCAGTTATGGCGAGTAAAGCTGCGACAAGTACTACTAAGTGAAAATGCCGATCTAGCCAAAGGGCTAGTGCGCCGGGCAGCCACATGGTGGATGAATCATAAGCAACCGCGACAAGCGATTTATCTGGCCCGTACCACTGACGATGTGCAACTGATGCAACAGCTTGTGGCTGAGCACGGTTGGTTAATGTTCCAGCGGGGCTACCACCAACTGCTGAAAGAGACGCTGTTGGCAATACCAGAAACGATCCGAAAGCAGGATCCCGCCCTGCTGATGGTGGCAGCCAAGGTATTGTTGATTGACGATGTGCCCGCCGCTCATCAGGCACTTGACCAGCTAGCTGCACATATTGTTGATAATAGCGAAGCCAGTCGGGCAATTAAGGTCAGCCACGCCTGCCTTACCGCCACCTATGCATTGAAAGAGTGTGATCTTCCCCTGTTACGACAATATGCCAAAACCGCTTATGAACTAGCACCAGTAGCGCCAGACATTCTGGTACCGTCGGCCTATGCCGCGTTGGCAGAGCAGCTATGGCTAGAAGGCGATATCGAGAAAGCCAGATTCCTCTGGCTGGGCGCACTGCAAGAAGCGAAAAAGCGCAACTATGTCACCGACCTCCTGTGGCAACTGCACTTTGTTGCTACCACCTTTTTCTATCAGGGCAATGCGGGCGCGGTGGCACGTTTTTACAATGAAGCCCACGAGCTCGAAAAGCGTAACCAGCTGGTATATAACGACGCACTTTGGTGTATCTATCGCACGGAAGCGGAACTGGCGCTGCTACGCGGTAACTGGGAGGTCGCGATAGCCGATACCCAACAGGCGATGCATATCACCCGCAGCTGGCCAGAAGAGGCACAGCTGCCTTGCCTGGTATTAACCGCCTTGCACCACCTCGCCACCCAAGGTGATAACCATGGCTTTGCGGAGCAGATCGCACAGATAGAACGTATCACCCACGACTATCAGCATCATCCTTTCGTCAGGCACCGCGCGGAACAATTACTGCTGCACTGTTGGCATAAACAAAACGACGGCGTAAAAATGCAACGCTGGCTCTCTGAGCAGCTCAATCAGATCCATGGCCGGACACTGTTCGACCTCCATCACCGCCGCAATATCGCCCAAGCACATCTCTACTGTGGCGATATTGAAGCAGCTGAGGAGTTAGCAGAACAGACAGCAATCATGGCTGCGGAATACACCGCACACGCAGAGCAACTCAGCGCCCAATTTATCTGGCTACAAACTCAAGCATCCGTCGCCACAACCGAAATAGATGTTTATCTGCATACACTACAGCAGCAACAGCGCTTGGGGGAAATCACCCTCTACGCTGAAATATTCAGGGGCTGGTTACCCCGCTTTAATATCGGCGATGAAAGCTACCGGATAATTCAGGCCCACCTGCCGCCGAGTAACCATTAGCCATACTCATTAACGGACGATTGCGGGGCTACAAGTCATATAGCCCCCTGCCGCCGTCAGTTTTCGGCAATGAAATAGCCACGCCGTTAACTCCTCTCCACCAACATAAAGTGGTTACGGCTACGCTTCCGTCGTAACAAAAATCCGCACCTCTGCGAAAACAGCCCCGAAAAAACGGTTTGCGTTGATTTGCATCAACCGAACACCACGAATACAAATCGAACTTATTCTCATTGTCATTAAAATAAAAATTCATTGGTCTCTGTTTATCTTTCACTCATCAGGGAAGTGGTCAGTATGAATAAGCCCCTTATCGCATCTGCAGTATTGTTTACTTTGAGCAGCGGAAACGCACTCGCAGCCGATCCAAAAACCGAGATCGAGCGTCTAAAAGATCGCCTCGAACAGTTGGAAAAAGCGCAGGATGAGCAAGCTAAAGCGAATGCACCCGCCAGCGAATGGAACAAATACATCACCGTATCAGGGGTCGTTGAAGTAGAAGCTGGCTATGCCGATCCGTTTGCAGGCGACAGCGAGAGCGATATTGTACTGGCGACCGCAGAGCTAGGGGTCACCGCTATAGTGCATCCATGGGTTGCAGCCGACATCGTTTTCCTTTACGAAGAGGATGAGACAGATCTTGAAGTAGACGTTGCCACTGTCACCATCGCTAACCCTGATGGCTCTTGGCATCTGCTCGCTGGTAAACAATATCTGCCGTTCGGAAACTATGAAACAAGCGCCATATCTGATCCGCTGACACTAGAAATTGGCGAGATCCTTGAATCAGCAGTTCTGATTGGCGTCGAAAATAGTGGCTTCCATATAGCTGGCTACGTATTTAACGGTGACCTCGACGAGGACGGTGATAACCAGATAGATAGTTTCGGTGCCACCGCTGGATACCGTTTTGAAAACGATAACAATGCGTTTGCTGCCAACGTCGGCTACATCAACAGTATCGGTGATGCAGATGCGCTAAGTGACACCCTCCCCTCCAGTGAAGTGCAGGAGTATGTCGGCGGTATCGCCTTCGACGCCACATACAGCTTCAGTGATTTCACCCTGATCGGCGAATATGTATCAGCCACAGACAACTTTGCAGCAGACGAAATAGCCTTTCACGGCAAAGGGGCTGAGCCGTCAGCCTGGAACCTGGAAGTTGATTACGCTTTTGCAATAGCCAACATGGGTGCCGTAGCGGCATTGGCTTATCAGGGCACTGATGAAGCGGTGGCTCTGGAGTTACCGGAATCGCGCATTGTTGCTGCGCTGTCGCTCGGTATTTTTGACAACACTGCGTTGGCGTTTGAGTACGCCTATGACACAGACTACGACGAGTCGGATGGCGGTACTGGTGAGAATGCCAGCACAATCACAGTACAGCTAGCTTACGAGTTCTAGCACCAGCTGAAAAAGATCAGTCGCCAAGGGCTCATGCCTGCCGATTCATCGACAATTCCGCCCATGGGTCTTTGCGACCCTTTCGCTGCCCCGCTTATAGTTGCCGGTTAACCTGGCCATGAGTTGCTGTTGCTCGGCAAACGAAATTGTTTCTAGTTGGCTCTGTAGCTTCACCGCTTTTGCACCGGTAAATCGGGTAGCAAATTTTCTACGGTGATAGATCTCCAGCGTTTCATTTTTAAAGGTAACGAACTCAAACCCGAGATCGCCCGCAAAAGACTCCTTCATCGTTTATCTAATCCTACTCGTTATTAAGCTGCTCAATGTGAGCCTGCAAACCATGCTCTGGAAAGGCGAAGTGGGTGTCTGCATCAGGGTTAGGTTTATCCCACGACGCTTTTGAGCCAACAAAAAGATGGGAGATCACCTCGGCATCCCCGATATCCTCAATTAACCCCGCAGGCACCCAATAGTATGGGGTATCTCGTAATGGGTTAGGCACTGGGGAGCCACATTGCTGGCAAAAATCCGAACGAAAGCCGGTCTGTTTTACCCAGCTTCGGATCTGCGACTGACCCTTAACAAGCTTAAATAGAGAGGTCGGTACGATAGTCGCAGCATTGGAATAGGTACCACTTTGCTTCCGGCACAACTGACAATGACACTGATACAGTTTGATATGATCTTTGTTGATTTCAAACTCAACACTTCCGCAAAGACACTTGCCAATCATTGGGTAAACTCCGATTTAATATTTAAAAGATGATGCGTTTGCTGACAGAAACGTTAGTCATAAATACAAAACTCATCAGCCTATTCTTCCTTGCTTGATAGATCTTATGTTTACTAAACGGACTCAATCATTCCCTTTATTTTCAATGCTTTTTCAAAGTGATCTAACTTATTTTCCATGATCCACCATGTCGCCGCTTCCATCAGCAATTCAGGATCATCATTCTTATTTGCGAAAAAAGCATAAAAAGATAAGCCGACATTTTCACCTTTGCTGGCAATTTTTTTGTCGCAGACCTCGATGATCTTTCTTCTTAAGCTTTCTTTCATCTTCCTTGCCGTTCCATTTCATAGGTTGTGATATGGCAAGACCTAAGTGTCAGGCCGTAATGTGAGCCTGAAGTACCGGCAAAGAGATACCATTTGCACAGCAGGACCAAGTATTGAGAATTTGTCTCATATTCGACCAATCATTTCCATACACCGAGCAGAAAACAAAAAAGCCCAACGCAAAGCTGGGCAAATGAGAGAAAACCAGAAAGAACAAACGTCTTACGAGTCTGCTGTTAACAGCCATTTCAGTGCTACAGGAAAGCGAGCAGACCATGAGCGTTCGTTATGACCACCGGTTGGATCTTCAACGATCATCAATTGTTGCTCGGGGAATTTCTGCTCTTTCAACAAACGTTTCATCATGCGCATCTCATCAATAGCGGGTGGCTCCTCAGCCCCTCCATCCATGTACAAACGTAATTGAGCAGACAGATCGCCCTCAGTCACCAGCTCTTTGATTCCAGGGTACTTAGCATCTCCCAAGTTGACCCAAACCGAAGGGGAAAACGCCCCCACCATACCAAAGGTATCTGGTTGTGTTATTCCAGCATACAGTGCAAACAAGCCACCAAAAGAGCTGCCTGCGATGCCTGTATTGGTTGCGCCTGACAAGGTGCGGTAATTACTGTCGATATAGGGCTTCAGCGTCTCCTGAATAAAGTCAATAAACTGATCAGCAACGGACTGCTCTGGCTGGCCCATAAAGCCAAAGTCCCAAGGGATATACTCATTGGCTCGTTTCGGTCCGTTGTAGATACCAACAATAATCACTGGCGGCATGGTGCCTGCGGCAATCTCCTTATCCAGGATCTCATCAATGCGCCACTCGCCAGCGAATGAAGTAAATTCATCGAACAGGTTCTGACCATCGGTCATGTAGATGACCGGATATTTCTGGGTGGAGACACTCTGATAATCAGGAGGAAGATAGATAACTAGATCTGTCGTTCTACCCAGCTGAGGCATATTGAAATCAGCCACTTGATGAACGTTTGGGCTGACGGTATCACCCAGCTTTAAGTCTGTAGGGAAGTCCTCCCAGTTTTCAATCGTGATCTCTACCTGCTCATCAGCGCCTTTGTATTGGTAAAAACGGTCAGGTCTTAACTTTCCTGATTCAGCAACCTCTTTTAGCCGCTCATCACTGCGACGGGCAAAAAGAAAATAGAAATGATCGACATTAGGCTGAGGCACCTCCAAGTAATAGAAGCCGTCCTCTTCACGCGTGGCAGTATATTTCTCTATCACACCTAGATTAAAAAAATCATCGAAGTCTGAAATCATAAAGATCTCGTCCTCTGATGGCGTAGAGTTCGGCACCTTAATTTTAAAGGTAACGCTAGCGATAACCTCTGGCTGACTGGCTGGCGGCGTCGATTCGCAACCAACCAAAGCCCCTCCCAAACTCAACACACCAGCAAGTGCGTAGCAAAACCAAGCCTTATTTATTTTCGTCATAGAAGATCCTTCTTTTAGTGAGATTTGAAGTTTGTATATGAAGGTACTGCTGTGGCTATTTTGCATGGAATGATAGCAACTAATCTGTTCAAGAAATGATAGATAAATGTAAGAAAGTGAAAGAGTTGAACAGACCCTAATGAAGAACTTCAACCCCTCGATCTAGCAAGGCAAAGTACCCATCGCTTATCGAAATTCACTCTTCATAGGGAGAAAGGTTAAAAAGCTAGCGCTATCGCTCCTGCGCATAGTAGTGATTGTGATGCACATGGACTGCTCTATCCGGTATTGAAGGGGGTACCTCTGGCTTATCATCCGCCTCAAGGCTAATGGTCTTGATATCACTGACCGCGATCCATGTATTGCCACACTTCAGAAATTTTGCCCCACCATTCGCTGACTTTGCCAACTCATCGGCATCTCCACGGAGACATTTATGCTCCTTGCCGTCCTTTGTAATGATTGTTGCTGCCATCGCTCTGCTCCATCGATAAATGAGACTAAAGCCTAGGGTAGGTTGGCAGCCTTTACCAATAGTCGTGGAGCGCATGTTGCATTTCGTAGGCAGAGGTAGCTGAATACGGAACGGTATTACAGCACCAAATTTACGCTTAACGTGAACGACGGTATAGCAAGCCGCTCCCGCTAATGCCAGCATCCATCCACTATTTAACGATGGCCACTAGCAGTGCTGTGAACGATGAAAGCAGTGCTGTCCCGACCGCCACCAGTACTGTCCAACGTGTGGCTTTGTTTCTTTGCTGCAAATCAGCCTTCATTCGGGACTCTTGCCGCTCATTGCTAACCATTTCAGCCACTAAACTTAGCATCAGGGCGATAGAATCAGGTGGCAAAGGCTCGTTGTAATTGTTGCTTCCTTCGCCTTTACGACGCAGCGCATAACGCAAATGCACCGTAAACAAACGCTCTCCGGTATGCTGGCTGCGATTAATGGATTGTCGGAAAAATCCGGGATATGCCAACAGAACTCGTTCTACCTCTTGATGGTCCATAGCCAGGCTACCGGCAATATCGCGAGGAGTTCGATTCTTGTGCTGCGTCGCAGAGAGGTGCGAAATAAGCGCCACTAAAAAATGATAATCCTGAATGAAGTTAACGCTATATGCGTCCGTCATACATGCTTCCTTGGCCGGCTAAACTCTTTCATACGATCTAGTCTAGCTAGATTCTCAGCGTTCCTTTGTGGATCTGGATCTGGGATAGCAACAATACTCGCCAGCCAGGCAACATACGCGTCCGGCATAGCGTGAAACTGCGCACCTAAGATAACGAACTGTTTATACCACTGGTACGGAACTAGCGAGTGATCGACATACTGTCGATCCGCGACGTAAGTAAACGGCATATAGGTCGTACCATGTAACACTAAATTCAGCGATTGCTGGTTATACCCAAAGCCAAGGCTTTCTGCATGATCGAGGGGCTTTTTGTCACAGGCATCCAACTCATAGATGACGCCATGCACCACATTTTCCAAATTCGACGTCCTTAAAAAACTACACTTTCCTGACTGGTCAGTGCCGCGCTTCGCAAAGGTAAGCTGCGCCGCTTTCACTTCAACAACACCAAGCACTTCTGCGGAAGATGCGCGCTCTTTCAAGCGGAGCGGATGTAGGTTTGATCCGTAGGCAAAGTAATGCAACTTAGTCATGATAGCTCTCAGGATTTTGCAAAACATGAATAGAAAAAGCGAAGTTACGGAAACTATTTTAGTCACTAATCTTGCTGGTTGATTTGCACCGATACGCGCATTTTTGCACGTGCAATGCTTTCACACGCAACTAGCAGATAACGCCATATATCAGCCAAATGAAACTCCGGACAAGCGTTAGATTACTGCCGAGCGGTGTGGCTTTGGCAGAAACAAGCTAAATACACTTCTCGTTTATTAGTAGCCTCTTTCAGCCTCCCGCTGTTGCAAAAACTCTTTTAACGAGCGCTGCTGACAACGCAACGTACCGCCCATCACACCCGCCAGTAACGCCGCCCCTTCGGTGACTGCGTCGTCGCATTCAACTTCAATCACAGGTACCTCCTGTTGCACCTGCTGCAATGCTGCCCCCCGAATAGGTGTCCCTGCAGGATGCATGATAGAAGTGGTGTATGCAGACTGCTGATACTGAACGGGGGCTTCCAACGCTTGCAGTTGCGATCGCAGTTGCCCGCGGCGGGAATACGTATCAACAAGAGCTGCGTCTGACGCTTTCGCTGGCTGGTCAAAAATACTCTGCGGCACTGCTTTGGCCTCGGGAGCAAAACTCTGCAGCGGCTTCTCGGGCTGAACCGCGTGCTCCTCCACTGGAGCTAGCTCCTCTGGCGGCGGTTCCACAGCCACCATCACTTTTGCTGGCGGGATCTGTTCAACGTGAGATGCTTCATCATCCAAAGGTTTTGGCAAAGCCTGGGGCGCGGATTTGGCGTCGGGCTTAACATCGTTGGCGGTGTTCGGTGCTGGTGTCGATGCTGTCGGTGTTGGTATCGGTGCAATAGGCGTGGGAATAGGCTTTGGCTGCTGATGAAAAACGTACACATCGATCGTCGGCGCAAGCGGAGCAGACTTAAACACCGGCATAGTGAGCTTATTAAACAGCATCAACAGCGCAGCGTGAAAAGCGATTGACCAGACAATCGTCTTACTGCTTAACTTCCATGCCATCACCCTGCCTACACCCTACATCACTGCTACAGGTTGTTCGGCCATGTTTTTTACATAAAGTTCACTTTTGTAACAAAGGGTTGAGTAGGCAGGGAGAAACTAAGTGATTGATATTGGAAAGTGGGGGGATACTCGAATAACTCATCCATCGGCAAGCCTGCCATTAGCCTAATGTACCTAAAACAGAGCGCAATAGCGTCGTGCCTTCTTGGGTTAGAAGCCATGAGAACATTGCAAGATTTATCACCACAGTGAACCAAAATACGTGTTTAAACGCTGATTTCTTAGACTTATGCCTTAACTTATTTTGCGCATAAAAGGCACCAGGCCAGCCCCCCATCAAACCAAATAAATGCAGCGTACTTTCCTGCGTTCGCCATCGATTGTTTTGTGCGGCCGACTTGTCCAAAGCGTACGCAAAGAATGTGACAACACTGACCGCGATATAAAAATAAAGAACCTCTAATGGCAGTCGTCCGGTGCCAATAACAAACACTAAAAACGCGCAAAAACCGATGGTGATAGCCGCCCCCAGCTTACGGGGGTTTCCGTTGCGCTTTTTACTTGTTTTTCGATCAGCCACAAGACGGATATTCTCAGCTTTATAGCGCCCATCTTTTTGCTGCTTTTTCTCATAAACAATCAGATCGCCATCCACTGGTCGGCGTGAACAACGGGTAAACGACTTAATATGAACAAAAGCCCGCTCGCCGCCCCCATTGGGCTCGACAAAGCCGAAGCCCTTGTCATCATTCCAGTGAGTAAGCTTGCCTTGAAACTTCAATTTAATGCCTTACGTTGAACCAAAACTTAAGAAAGAAAGCACTGTGTCTATAAACCCAAGCCCTTACAAACGAACAGCATTCCTTATCAAATTAACAAACAAACCTGTGACCTCACTACTTACTTCAGATCGTCAATAAACGATCGAGCTTCACGTAAGCTTGCCCCAGAAAACTGCCGATACAGACGGATAGCTCGGATCCTTTGGCCTGACTCCTTCGCCTCGATGACTTCCCTCGGAAGCAACGCCACGGGATCATAGTTAACATCTAAATGACGCATTAAGATGTCAATCTTAGATTCCAACCGCTTTATTTTTATTGATTGCTCATTCAGCCGTTGGAGGCCAAGTATAATGATGAGCGACAAAACGCTCAGTGATGAAATCCATTCCATAGTCACAATAGTTCCCTAATAACGAATATAACGCCACAAGCACTGACAAAGCTTAACTGTCTCGCAGCATTGTGTGCTTTATTCCCGAACAGTCCAGCACAAGTTTAGTACGCAGTATTGTTAAGTGATGCCCTATACGACCTCTCAAGCGCTTGCAGTTTCTCTCGATAACCCATGCCACAATGAGACCCTAGCATTTCAACGAAATCCCCTTGATATGCAATATCGAACAGCTTTAATAGTAACTTTGAATCTTCGTGACTATGCAAAAAGCGGCGCTCCTCACTAGTTAAGTCACTTGAATCAAGTAGCGAAAGCTCAATGTATAGCGCCACAACAGATTCGAATATGGTAAATGTTAGGACCTCAAACTCAGCCGGCGAGGATATCCAATAGCATTCATCGTCGTCATTAAGTCATCGTGTCGAATGAGTGCCCCTCTACTTTTGTAACAAAGGGTTGAGAAGGCAGAAAAAGGTTCAATCGATAAACAACTACTTAGTTATGCTTTCTTGGCTTTCAATCATTTTTCCCTTGGCCGAGCCTATAACGTAAGCGACAAACATTCCGGCAAAAAAGTAGAGCCAAGCATAGTTTGACGGTAGCTCTGAATGTAGCTGCAATGTCCCGAACCCAACAGCCAACCAGATAACCAGACACACCAGCTGAAATACAAACGCAGTAACCCATAGCCACTTAGCAACAACCGGCTTGCCTGGTTTTGAGGTATTGACGAAAGACACCAGCGCCATCGCCGTCAGTAGCGGCATTAAAATAATGAAATTCTGAGATGTCACTTCTATTTGGCCTCCGGCCAGCTAACGCTTCCAACAAACAAATGAACTCATGCCCCTGGCGAGGCAAACAACGCAAAATCTAAGCTAGTTAGCTATCGCGCCGAAGGCTTATCTCACCACGACTAGCCTTGTTCTTGCTGCATTTGCAACTTGATATCCTCCAGCGCTAATAACACAGATTTACGAACATCATCCTTCACGTAGTAAAGCAGATCTGACAACGAGTAAGTGTCCTTAAAGCCACGCCCTTGATAAGTCTTACCGTCGATTGTAATCGCAATATGAGTCACTATCGGGGTCGACTCAAAATCAGGTGACTCCCCCAACTCAAAGACACTGAACTCACCATTATCTTCTCCCTTACAGCCGACGACATCATCCCCCTCGTCCATCGCTTTGGCTCGCATATCTTCAGAGATCGCTTCGCCGAGAAATCCGAGCCCGGCACTAAAGGCTGCTGTTTTATTCTTCCAGGATGGCAACTGACGATTAAAGTAAACATCAAAGCGGTTCAGCGATACCTGCTTATCACCAGTTTTCAGCTCTGTTTTTACGTAGCGATCGACAAACTGTAAGGGCGACGGTGCCAAGTCCTCATTGTCCAGCAGGGTAATACCGTGGCTGCAGGAGAAAACATTCAGCTTGCTAGTCCCAACTGATTCCTGTTTAATCTCGATAGTGACCTCACTCATCGGTGAAGACACGCCAAGAATGACCGGCTCATTTAACATCGAGTGATGTGCACAACCCGATAAACCAATCGAAGCAAACAGACCGATCCCACGCAACAACTTCTGCATAACTCACTACCCATAACAGTTTGATTTACAATGATGAAACCGAAGAAGACAGGAAAAAATAAATGGAAGCAAGGAGCTAGATCAATAACTTTGGGATCGCACAAATACAGCATTAAATATTAAATTCATCCGCCTTAAGGCCAGCCGCAGCGAAATGCCCCAGTAAAAAAGGCGAGCCTCAAAACCAGACTGTGCGCCACTGCTTACACCCATTTAGAATCAATGACTCTGACCCCTTTGATATTGATATGCCTTTGATAACCCCTTTGATATTTGGTTTCCTACAAATCGAATACCGAGTGCAGACTAAGCAAAGTACGTTGTAACTCTGGTCGCATTTCGTGATTCGATGACAATGCAGCTGCACTTTCATCTGCGAATTGCAGTATTGTGCGCTTAAAACCCTCTGCCACGCCCGGATCGACGCATATCGACAGATGGGTCAGCGCTATAGCAATCATGTGATCAAACTTGGGCTGTAACGACACTAATTTCTGCAGAGCAATCTTTAACTCAGCAACCAGGTCTGTCATCAGCGCTTTCACCAGCGGGCCTTGGTCTTTTTTCATGGCTTGCAGCTGCGGTTTAACGGCCTGCATCATGTCAGCCAAATCAACACGCTGTCCAATCGTAACGATGAGCAATAGATACAGAGCTAACGGCAGCTCTTTAAGGCTTTGCCACTGTTCGCAATTAAACTGTGAACGTAACGCCATCTCGCTCTGCTTCGCGCTTGTGGTCGGCGATAAATCGGGCAATTCAAACCAATGCAAACGGCCTGTTTCGAAGTCTCTCGTTACAGTTCGAGCCCCTTCGGCAATGTGCATCCCTATAAACTCAGCGCCGTTTTTGTCCAAGTAGCGATAAGTAACGCGATGAGAGCGCTTGTCATAGTTAAGTAGTCGATTACCCGCTGCTGCATAGAACATGTCATTGTCGGCCGTTATCAGTGCTCGAATCTTGAGGCCGGGAATATCTTCCATATCAAATTGCTCGAGCAAATAGCCATCACTCAACCGCAACCGAAACAGGCGCTGATAAACGCACCCGGGCAAAACATAACAATAGGTCACGCTGTCGCTATCGCTGCACACTTGATAAACACTGCAGTACACTGATATGCCGCCAGCAAATAAGGCAGTTAAGTCAGACAGGTCTCGCAAACCAAAGCGCCAGCGAACTGCATTCGATGCAATATCCAACGCGGCAAGCTCACCACCAGAGTGAATAACCAGACAATCACCTAGGTACTCACAGAAATGGATCCCGGCGTTATCGATTACTTGCTGTAGGTGGTTGCTCCAAACGATAGATTGATCTTGCTGTGACAAACAAAGTAATTCGCCATCACGCAACTGCAATATCCAATACCTATCATGCGCCCAGCAGGATCTCGCGCTCGCCAGTTTGTCATCTGCCCAGATCAACTTGCCTGATTCTACCGCTCGGCATTCCAATCTTTGTAAATCGCCTTTGCTGACAAGGATCATTTCATTCTGGCTGACGGCAAGCACATCGCCTTCGAATTCTGGTAGTTGCCATAACAGTTCACCATTCGAAAGCGCTAAACAAAGAAGGCCACTTTCACTCGGCAACCATAGGCGATCAGCTATGACTTCCCCTTGATACACACTCGACTGTGCTTGATACGACCACACCAGCTTGGCATCCGATATCCGGTAGCAATGGACCATCGCGCCTCTGGAAACAACCCAGAAGTCTCCAGATTGCAGGTGATTGTTGACGTAACCAGAGCCTTGCAACTGCTGTTGTTCAACTAATTGTGGCGTTTTTACTTTTCGCACCATTGGCTATCCCTTGCTGAGTAAGAAACCGACTTAATCTGAAAATAAGATGATCCGCATATCGAGTGAATCTGAGTCGCCACTTTTGAAATTCAGCCGACTTGAACAATTCCTAGATACACACCATGCAGCCCATGTAGCTAAAACACCCAATCGAAGCGCGAATAATCAAAGAATAAGATGCGGTAGTCGATGATATCCCTAAAAATATCCAAGTGAACACGTATGAGCAATATCCTTTTTATTTAACCAGTGTTTCTGTGACAAATAGATAAATGAATTGAATTCAGAACTTCAAACTACCTAGCGTCCGCAGCCATGATAGATAGGAGCGCAGCGGAAATGACTCCCTGTAGCTGCGATTGTTAGTGTCATAGGTGGGAACCCCACTGCGCCATGGCTGCACATTGGTCATCATCGCGTCGAGCGGGTGTTATTTTCTTGTCAGCTGTCCCTTTCCAGAAAAACTTCCCATAACCGTACTCTCATGGCTTCGTTCCTCAGGGATCGGGGATGGGCTCAAAAGCCAATTTGATGATCTGCATCGCTTCAATCAACGGATCTAGAAACCAATGGCGCAGATAGAGATACGCAAAGTAGAAAAGGGATAAGAAAAAGGCGATGAGGCCGTAAATAACGAATTGGTAGCCAATGGGTAGCCCGTTGTCGTCCAGAAGCTGCTGGTTCTGTTCGGCCAGGTTGTCTTTAAGCTGGCGTAAATCATTCAAAGACAGATCAAGAAGCTCTAAATCAGCCTTGATGCTGGCGTTAAGTACTAAAAGGCGATCCGTGAGCTCTTCTAACTGCTCAACCTCTATCGCCTGAATGCCATCTTCGATCATTTTGGCCACTTCGCCACTCAGCAGAGCGACTTCACCAAATGACTGGTTAATCGAATTAACCAGCACACTTAATGCATTATTGGCTATCGCATCAAGCAGCGGTTTTAGAAAACCCGCTAAGCCAAACAAAGCGCTAGAGACCTTATTTGCGGCACGCACCAGCTGATCCGTTTCTCGTTTCACTTCATCCAGCGCTGAGT
Source organism: Corallincola holothuriorum (assembly GCF_003336225.1). Classification (NCBI taxonomy): domain Bacteria; kingdom Pseudomonadati; phylum Pseudomonadota; class Gammaproteobacteria; order Alteromonadales; family Psychromonadaceae; genus Corallincola; species Corallincola holothuriorum. Next base: position 17,670 of record NZ_QPID01000009.1, on the reverse strand, counting down.
TAATTTTGGCTGCATCCGCTTTTATCTTGGCCCACTCAGCTTTGAACGTGTCGTCAATTATCCGTTTATCTTTTTCTACCTCTACTTTTACTCGGCTGTAGATCAGTGCCCATTGCTCCTCCACCCGCTTTAGTTCTTGAGCGCCAGAGAGCTGTTTAATCTTATCTTCAATCTTGTAGTAGGCATTGCCAATTAAGACTGAATCCGCCTTGATTATTTCACTGTAGTGTTTGACTCCCTGATGAATGTGAAAGATCGCCATCGCCACACAAGCCAAAATCACCAGTGGCATAAACACCATGAGCAGTTTTGAAATGCCGTGCGTCAGTCGAAAGGCGCGTTTAAAAATCATCATATAGGTCTGCTTGATGCGAGTTGATCCAACTTTTAGCCTAGCCATTGGCGTGAACGAACAGGCCGTAAACGCTGCTTACCGAAGGAATTTTTGACTGGGCGCAACGCTTGCTTTGGTTGTATTGAGTGTGATTTGCTGATGTCGAAATAGTTGCCGACAATTAAAGGTTTGAGGAAGGTTTCATGACGGCTCATTGGCAGGGCAAAATCACCGAGGAGTGCTATATCTGTCAAGAACCGTTCAATACAGGTTGTGATCGCATTGGATCGTTATAGCTGTCAGCAGCAGAAAACCATCCTCACTGAGCCCCCCATTCCCAACGTTCTAAACAAGCATTCCTGAAATCCTGTAAGACACAATGATAACAGCACAAAATCTGAGTCAGTTAGAGACTGCATCTGGGGTCAATGACTCTGAACGCACGTGACTAAGAGTGTGCTTTGACGTATTTTTTAACCTTTTTCATAGCCATTTGACGCTTAAGGGGCGAAAGATAGTCAATAAACAGATTACCCGATAAATGGTCAATTTCGTGCTGCATCACGATAGCAAGAAAGTCATCTCTTTCAATTGTGATTTGGTTCCCTTCACGATCTAAAGCTGATACTACAACCGAAGTAAAACGCTCTACATCTGCATAGTAGTCAGGAACAGATAGACAACCTTCTTGACCCAACGCTTTATCAGTACCACTGACAACTTCAGGGTTTACCAGTATTAAGGGACTATCTCGATTATCTGATAGATCTATGATGACAACCGCTTCCTTACGACCAACCTGAGTGGAAGCCAAGCCAATACCGTTGTCAGTAGCATAAAGTGTTTCCAACATATCATCGATTAAGGTCTGCACACTTTCGATATCCTCAACTTTTTCAGCCTGAACCTTAAGCCTTGGATCTGGTGCCGTGAGAATGTCTAAAACTGCCATATTTACCTTTTAATTCTTGTTCGTCTGGGCGGACACCCGTACCGAAGAGCCTAAACAAGCGTTCCCGAGTTGCTGCAATGATAACAGCACAAAATCTGAGTCAGTTAGCCACCGTGTCGAGTGGCTATCCCGGCTCACGGAATCAATGGCGCTCGCACCTTTGATCATACTTTGTAACTAGCAACTTCTTTAAAAATTAGCCCTGTATAACCATGGCCTTGTATTGCACAGAACAGGTTATTCATGATGTCTTCATCGTCTACCCGGGAGTCAACGCAAAAAGTTTCCGAATAACGCCCTTCTGGGATTTTAAAAATACAACTACGCGGAAGTTTATCTGGATAAAAGACAGCTTTCTCAATACCCACATTTAGAACAGGCACCATAAACTCGCTATTATCAACATCGAGTATATTCTCTTGCCTATTGATAACATTAAGGAGGTACCATAATTCATCATTAACATCGAATGGGATCAGTTCGGCGGAGTCTTCCCATAATTCGACTAATTCTGTAGCAACTTTCTTTGAGATCGCAAAAGTAGAGGTGTTGATATAAGAGATATCTGGAATAGGCTTATTGCTATCTTGTGCCCATTGCGCTTGAAATCGCTTAATATTCCCTATTCTAGATTCACCATTAAACTTCCAATCATTCACATCATAATCGTCAACTGAATACATAAAGCGAAAGTTCGTATCTGGTTCAATTTGCAAGACTCGTTTCATTAGAATTTAAACCTCCCTTTCTGCAACTGATCTGCGATTACTCGAAGAAAAACTCTACAATCCTCTTCCGACTGCGCCGCGCCAATCATACGAGTCACATTCACATAATAAACTTCGGTATGGATCTTAGCATGGTTAGGTGCCTCAGAAAGTTCAGGATGAGGCATGTACTTGGAATTCCTAGGTAAAAACACTCCATTATCAGGGTCATCAATACGAATTTTCCACTGTGCCAATATTTTTCTCGCTTGTCTGGCTTCCATATGGCCGCCAGAAACAATGGCATGTGCGGCGACACCTGGAGGGCGCGATTTACCCGTCGCTTTCATATGACTAGATAAGCGATTGGGCTTATGTTTTTCAGAAAGATAATCCGACTCCCCTTTCATGAACTTCCTATCGTGCTGATACAGGGAAAGTGAGCGCAATCCATAGAGCACGGTTTTAGAAGCTATTTTGTTGTACAACCGTGCCGCATGCATAGCGACTTCAGCTTAAGCGACTGACAAAGTCGTTGAGTCACAACATCGCCACGCGGTCATTACTGAGTACGGTGCGTTCAGCTTGATAGTGCCAATGGCTGGCGGTCACTTGCTGGGTGAGTAATTGTTCAGGCGCTCTAGAGGCGGTAATTTCGCCATTCGCTAATAGGCTATCCTTCTATTCTGGCAAAAATTAGCGGTCATCTATCAACGAAGGTGAGTCACAAAAAAGCCCGGCACGTGGTCGGGCTGGTATGTTGAAAGCAACAACGGTGAGATAAACGATTAGTACCTCTCAAGCACCACTGCGCCATAGGCCGGGATATGCAAGTCCTGGATATCATGGTGCTGATCGCCGTGGCGGGTGGCCTCGGTAAAGTCCCAGATATTAAACGCTGGCCAACTCGTGTTTGCTAACTCTTTGTAATAGCCAGATACGCCTACCGAGTAGTGCCACCAGGTCGTTGGACCAAAATTCAGCACGATCAGGTACTTTCCGCCATCACGGGTAAACGCAGCGATACAGTTGTCGTTATGGAGATGGCAGATCTGGATATCTCCCCATGAAAAAGCTGACATATTAGATCGGCGGATCTCAAACATCCGTTGGAACCAAAGCAGGATCTTTTGCTGATAAGGCATGGTCTCGTAAGTGGTCAAACTTAAACGGTGATCCCACCAGCTGCCACCACCTTCAGGCCTGCCATTCTGACCAAACTGAAGCCACTCGCCACCCTCCTGGCCCATAAAGATCATCGGGATCCCGCGGGAGAAGATCGTCATAGCAGCCGCCAACTGGGACATATTCCAGCCCATACCGTTACGGCCAATCTTCGCCACCCGTTTATCTTCGTTGCCCACTTCATCGTGTGACTCAGTGTAATTCACCGCATCCTGCCAGTTATCGCCAAACGGTGTCAGCACCTTGCTCAGCTCGTCCAGATGCCCACCTGCCAATACGGACTTAGCATGATCGTGGAAACTGTCACACCACTGAGCATCGAATGGCCCATGCCAATCTCCGCCCCAATTGCTGTGCGTGTGTTCTTTGGTCACATACCAGTTATCTGGCAACTCCTCGGCAATCAATAACAAGTTGGGATCCAGCTGTTTCATTCGATAGCGAAGCTCTTTAATAAACGGCCAACCACTGACACCGCCTGGATAACGCACATGGTTCGCCCACATATTCCCCTGATGGAGGATATGGGTCATATCGAAACGGAAACCATCGATATGGAACTCTTTGGCCAGATACAACAAGCTATTGATAAGAAAATGACGGGTCACATCACTGCCGAAGTTAAGCATCGGCCCCCAAGCCGTATCCCCAGAAACATACTCAGCTTGATTGAGCTGCCACAGTACGTTGTCTCGATTACCTATATGATTCAGCACCACATCCAAAATCACCGCCATACCATTTTGATGCGCCGTATCGACTAGCTTTTTCAGATCGTCCGGCGAGCCGTAGGAGTCCTCAATGGCATAGAAAAATGTGCCGTTGTACCCCCAGCTGACATTGCCAGCGAAGGCATTCACCGGTAACAGCTGCAATGCGGTTGCGCCGGTATTTTTGATATAACCGGGCAGCTCTGCCGTCACCGTTTGCAGCGGATTCAACTCAGGGTAACGCCCACTAAAGCGCAGCGGGTGCAGCTGATAGATGCAGTAATACTCCCAGCCGGGACGCTGCCAATCGCCATCCTGCCACGGGTAATCAGACGCCGACACCAGCGAATTGCCATCTAAACCAGTGTGCTCAAGGCGACGGGCGGCGGGGTCTTGGTAGTAAAACCAAAGCCCGTTTGCCTGATACTTCACTCGAAAACGATAGCGCTCACCATCTTTGGGCCGAACAGTGCCAGCCTTGGAAACCGAGCGGTAATACCAAAACTTTTTACTGGGTAACACACTCAATTCGATCGGGTTAATTTCCCAATCAGTAAAATCCCCCAGCAGCTGAACCTCGACGGCATGAGAGGCCACATGAAACACGGCATACCACTGGTCTTGCTCGACCACTAGGCCAGGCGCGTAGTGTTCAAAAATATCATATTCAGATAGCAACGATGCTGCGATAGGATCGGCAAGATCTCCATCTCTTGTTGCCGCAGGCTGTTTTGTCTCAGACATAAATACCTCCGAAAGCAGTTGGAAATAGGACCGGACGGAACGTCCCGGACAACTCCCGAGGTACACCAGCACCACATCCTCTGGTGCTATCAAAGCTTAGTAAGTAACCACAACTTTAATAAGGTTAAATTTGGACAGGGTTTACTGCACGCAGTGCCAATATTGTTCGATTTTGATTTTTAAACATGGTGGAGCAATAGTGTCTGCGCTTCACTAGCGGATTTTGCGGCAATTTCGTGGGGCAAATGGATTTCGCTGAACTTCCCTCCCCCTCCAGCTGACAGACATACCCAAAAAAGCCGATTGTTCGCACTGTCAGCAGCAGAAATCATCGTCGCCATGGCTGCACATTGGTCACCGCCGCGTAGATTGGGTGTCCCTTCCCAATACTCTTTCAACTCATGCTGTCTCGTGTCTGTTGAAAGGTGGCCGGTTAGGCACCTAGTCTGGGTTAAGTTGACGAAGCTGCTCACCAGAGAAAACAGAAACGTTATCCGGTTGTATTCGGATGGGGTATACGAAGTACCGTGCGCCCTCTGCGCCGTCAGCGGGGCGATACAGTCTCCCCAAGTCGCGCTTGATAGGCTGTAAGCTTCCTCGCTTTCCCATCAGAACCGTCTTCCGTGAGAACTTCTTGGTTCCCCAGGCTCCCGCATCGCCTATTACCTTGTCTAACACCTCGGCTGGAAATTGCTGATCCTTTTGGTCTTTGTGTCCCAGCACTAATTCAAGAAGATACACTTTATAAGTGTATACAGGCGCGATAACGCGACCAGATGTTTCCCTATGGATCAGCAAACCGACAGTCGCTATGTGCTTTCCATTGCCGTCTAACTTTATCTTATCAATTGCGTTGCGGCGACAGGACTCCAGAATGTCGTCTTCACTGTGATTTCCCTGGGGGTAGAAAGCCAACTCGCCAGCCTTTTGGATTTTGGCAAACTGAGGGAGCAGTTTGCTCCAGCAGGTGAGTTTAAATGCTTCTTGCAGTGCTCGCCTCATCTCATTCCGCCGCCCTGCAGAGGGCGGCGTAAGAGAAGAAAAGTAATCGAGCAGCGTTTTGCTTTTGCAGGCATTTTCAAACAAGCGATCTTTTTCGTATAGCAGACTTAAAAATTTATCGTTCAGTGAGTCATGTAACCCTGCGGCAGAAAGATGTAGGTGATTTTCATTTTGTATCGGGGTATAGCCGCCATGAACAGGCCTCCCACTGCCTGATCGCACAATAAACAGCAAGCTTTGCTGAAAAGCATTCACTGCAGGAACGAATCCTGCCAAGTTGGCAGTCACCGTATTCAAAAAATCCAGTAATAGGTCGCTTTCTTCAATCCCTGCTTGTTCGTCCGGTTTGATTGAAAAAACATGCACGATGCTGGACAGCTGAGAATCACAACTATCCCTCAGGTTTTGTATCTCATCTGTGATTTCCTTGAAATAATTCGCCATATCAGACTTCTGAGTTACCCAGAGTTCGATGGTATCCATCATTGGCTTAAAAGCAGTCTCATAATTTGAATACTTTTCTTGCAACGATTTTTGGGCTTGATAGAAGGTCGTTCTCGTCAGTTTCCGTAAATCGCCCATTGGGTCCATACCCATGGCTTTCGTAATATCGTTGTAGGTAATCGAGTTATATACGCCCCGTGGAAATCCTATTGATACGCCGTTTTCTCCATACTTGGAATCAAGTTCGGGCAGCATTATTTGATAGACCGGATTGGACATGGCTACGCTCCTTGTGTGTCAACACTTAGAACTTGATACTAGGCGCTGTGTATTAGTTTGTCTGCTTCGCATTCTTACAGGCAGGAATAAACACCTCCGTCTTATTTGACTTTGGTGTCTACTGAATCGGATCAACTACAATTTAGCGGCAGTAGCAGTTGTTAGTATTGAAACCTAACCATAAATAGGAGGTTCCATTGGCGCCATGTTATGGATATCAAGCGCAGGCTCTATTGGCTTCAAGGGTGTACGTAAAAAACTCTTAACTGCCGTGAAGCCAAGTTGCAATGAGATAAGCGCACAGATGACGGATTCAGGAGGATAGGTAAAATACGTTACGCCAGCGGTAAAAGTACACACGTAATGATAACTTCCGGCAAACGCCAAAAAGCCGAAAAACACACTACCGATAGATAAACAGGCTATTTTGTTCATTCGCAACTCCTTTTGAATCTGAGAGGGGTTGGACAAGCTCCCTCCATCTAAGCCAATTTTGAAAGTTGACTCTACCCTGTCGCACAGAGACGGATAAGGTCAAGATATCATCAGCTTAAGCGACTGACAAAGTCGTTGAGTCACAACATCGCCACGCGGCCATCACTGAGTACGGTGCGTTCGGCTTGGTAGTGCCAATGGCTGGCGATCACTTGCTGGGTGAGTAGCTGTTCAGGCGCGCCTGAGGCGATGATTTTGCCATTCACTAATAGGCTGCCCTGATGGCAGTATTGCAGCACCTGGTTGAGGTCATGCAGTACGGCCATCACGCCGTAGCCTTTCTCTTCCGCCAGTTTCCGGGCGAGCTTTAAAATGGCGTGTTGCTGACCTAGATCCTGCGCCGATGTTGGTTCATCGAGTAGTAACAGCGGTGTGGATTCAGCCTGACTCAGTTGCAGTAAAACGCGCGCCAGTTGCACTCGCTGGCGCTCACCGCCAGACAATGACGGATAGCTGCGATCGGCAAAGCCGAGGCAGTCGGCTTGCGCCATCATTTGCTGCACCTGTTTTTGCCCCTCTTGGCGTGAGAGTGTCAGTGGCGTTAAGCCCAGCGCCACCACTTCTTGCGCGGTAAACGGGAAGCTGAGTTGGCTGGCTTGCGGCAAGACACCTAAGTGGCGCGCTCTGGCTAGCGCAGGCCACTCCGACAATGCTCGGCCGTGCAGCTGGATATCGCCGCTAGCGTCCATATCACCGCTGATCACTTTCAGCAGAGTCGATTTGCCTGCGCCGTTGGGGCCAAGCAGCCCCACCATCTGCCCGGCACTGGCAGTAAATCCATCCACATTTAACAGCACGTTGCCCGCCACCTGACAACGGACATGATTAAGTTGCAGCATGGTTAACCCCAGCGTTTGCGTTGCTGGATCAGCAAAGCCAAAAAGAATGGTGCGCCAAGCAGCGCGGTTAATAGTCCCACCGGCAGTTCGGCCGGTTGCACTAGAATACGAGCCAGCAGATCGGCGGTAACTAACAAGCACGCCCCTAATAGGGCTGATAGTGGCAGTAGCGCGCGATGATCCGGCCCCGTGGTCAGGCGCACTAAGTGGGGCACCACCAAGCCAATAAATCCGATAATACCGGCGCAGGCAACCGTCACCCCCACGCCGATGGCACAGAGTACAATCAACTCCAGCTTTAAGCGTTCAACCGCAATACCCAGATGGCGCGCTTCCGCTTCGCCAAGCAACATGGCATTAAGCGCGCCCGCGCGGCGCTGAAAGGCAAAAGCCACCGCCAGCATGGTGACAAAAGCCAGCCACAGGTTGGCCTGCCCTGCCCCAGCCAATGATCCCATCTGCCACACGCTGAGTTCGCGTAGGCTTTGGTCATCGGCAAAGTAACTGAGAAAACCAATCGCTGCCCCCGCAAAGGCGGCAATGGCCACTCCCGCCAGCAGCAATATCAATACCGATGTGCCCTGGGACGATTGCGCTAAGCCATACACTAATAAAGTGGTGAGTAGCCCCATCACAAATGCTGCGGTAGGTATCGTCCACGCCCCCCACGCTGCGGGAAATACCACGATGGCCAATATCGCGCCGACCGCCGCGCCCGATGACACGCCGATAATGCCAGGATCGGCCAACGGATTACGAAACAACCCCTGCATCACGGTGCCACATTGTGCCAACGTCGCACCCACGCAGATCGCCAGCAATAAACGCGGCAATCGTAGCTCTAATACGATCACCTGTTGATACGGTGCCAGTTGGCTCATGGGTTGTTCAAACCAGCCACCGAAAACAGCATCGAACAGGGTCTTTATACTTTCACTGGCGGGCAATGGCATCGCTCCAGACACCAACGACAGTGCGGCACCCACCATTAACAGCGCACTAAGTGAACTGGCGGTATAACCGAGAGACCAACGCTTCAAAGGGTTTTCTCCAACTGCGCGCTGGTACGCTTGGCTTCTGCCACGGCCGCCATACTGAGCCCAGCGACCAGACTACTGCCATCAACAGCAATAATGCGCTGCTGCGATCCCGCAGGGGTGTGCTGCAAAATCGGGTTTGCCGTGAGTAAGCTGGTTACCGCTTGGTCTGTCACTTTGCCCGCCACCAAAATCACCGTCGGTTGCATACTCAACAACGACTCGGCTGAGACATTGCGGTAGTTATCAAACTCAGCGACATTTTGTGCACCAAGCAGGTCAATAAAGGCATCACCCCCGGTACCCGCTCCGGCTAAACGCAGTTTGCTCGGATCCATCGCCAACAAAAACGCCACCCGCTGCTCACTGCGGTCCACTTCATTAAGCAGTCCCAACTGGCGATTCAATTGGATCAGCAATGCTTCACCTTGCTCGGGACGATTTAATGCCGCCGCAAGTTGCTGAATGTTATTCGCCAGATCAGTGGGAGTATCGGCACTGGGCAGTTGTACCAGTTGCACCTTGGCGCTCTCCAGCGCCTGTACTGCCGCCGGCGGCCCCATATGCTCGCTACCCACCACAGTGGTGGGCTTTAAGCTCAGCAAACCTTCGGCAGACAGGGCGCGGTGGTAGCCCACACTTGGCAGTTGCTTACCCTGCGGCGGCTGGCTGGTAACATCGATTGCCACCAGTTCATCAGCCAGCCCCATGGCAACGATCAGATCGGTCGCACCGGCATCGGTACTCACCAGCCGTTCGGCGGCATACAAATTGGCGCTGCTGGCAACAAGCAGCGTGGCACTCACCGCAACGGTGCAAATTGTGGTGCGTAAAGCCCGTCCGGCCGAGGTAAAAACAGAGGGAGTCAGTGAAGTTTTCATGGTTGGCTTTCTTCCATCAAGATCTGGGTATTTTCAACTTGGTGTGCATTGAGTAATGCCAGTAATTTCAACAGCGGTTCCACCGGACTGTTTTTGTCAGCGGCGATCACCACGGCTTTGTCATTGTCGCGAATACTCGCTATCAGCGCCGTTTTGAAGGCTGGCCACTGCTCAAAATGCTGCTCATCAATGGCAAAGGCTGGCGACGATTGTTGCAGTACCAAAGTCAGTGGCTTATCTGCTGCCGGTTGCGCAGTCACTTCGCTGTCACTGGCAGGAATATCTACCGGCAGCGACAACAAGCGGCTATTGGCTGTTAACAGCAGAAACACCACCACGATAAACACAATGTCTATCAACGGGGTCAGTTCAAGGCTGGTGCTCAGCTCACTATGGGAAGCAGTCTTTATCATCAGTATTTGTCTTATTGGTTACGACTTATCTACGCTGCGTTTGGGTTGTTAGGTTTGTTTGGATTAGCACGCTGGCAACGATTAAGCCGTCGCAGGCCACACGCCTATGCCGACACCATCCAGTTTCAGGTTGTCGACATTGATGCCGTGCTCAGCAATCGCCACCAGCTTGTCTACCCACAACTGAAAGCCATGCACACCGAGTACGGCTGGTACGGCGATAATCAGGCCGACGGCGGTGGTTTTCATCGCCATGCCCAACCCTTCGGCTAACATGGCTGGCTCTATCGGCCCGCTATGCACGCCAATCACATCAAACACCTGGATCAAACCGATCACAGTGCCTAGTAAGCCAAGTAGTGGTGCCACCAGGGCAATGATCTGTAATAGACGAATGCCACTGGCGAGGCGTTGTTTCTGACCATGCAGCCACACCGCCACAATCTCTTCCCGTAACGGTTTGGCATACTCTTTATGGGCATGCAGCAAAGCCATGCCACCGGCTGCCAAGGTCCGCTTGTAGCTGTGATAACTGAGCATCACCAAGCGTTCCATGATGATCATGGCGGCCACCAGGGCGCAGGCGACCAAAGGCAATGCCAGTGGTCCAAGTTCAATCTGTAGTTGACTGTAATTCATCATTTTTCAACTTATTAGTTCAGTGTTTGTTATCGGTTTCGTTGGTTGCTGCGGCGTTATTGCAATGAGAATTCAACCGGCACCCGCAGACGCGAGGCGATGTTTACCCCCGCCGCTTGATGGGGATGAAACTGCCAACGCGCGACGGCCTTCAATGCCGACTCATCAAGTACATTCCAGCCCGAGCTTTGCGCGATTTCACGTTTCGCCTGCTTGCCTTCCGCATCCAGCCAGATATCGATCAATACAACGCCTTCCCGCCCCCGCTTACGTGCCACAGTGGGATAACGGGGCGGTGTCGGTGGGGCAGCAAACAGCGGCTGAACAAACTCTGGCTCTTGATGGGCACCATCCGCTTGCGCTGCAGCGGCCAATGCAGGGGTACTCGGCTCGGAAACATCATCGGATTCGAGCGGCTCAACGGCTGCCAACGCTGGTTCTGTGGGGGTTTTGTGTGCAGGAGTAGCCTTTGTCGGCACCGCCTCTGTCGGTACAGCGTCCGTAGGTTCACTCGCTGTTGGTTCACTCGCAGTGAGCACCGCCTCTGCTGGCTCAGTCTCGATTGGCCGCTCAGGTTCAGCTAACGGTTTTTGTGGCGACACAGGTTTAACTTCCGGCTTGGGCTCAGGCTTGATCACTGGTTTGTTCTCGGCAATGAGTGCCTTGGTGGCGCTTGGCTCGGTCATATTTACTGCGGCATCGGTTGGCTTAGCTTGCTGCGCTTGTTTCTCGGCCACAGGGGATTTAGCCGCCGGCACAGCAAAATTAACACTCACCGCCAAGGCGCTAGCACTGGCGTTTGCACTCGCACTGGCAAGGGGGGCAGGAACCACTTGTGACGAAAGCCCAAATAAGACCAGCACTAAACCAAAAAACAGCAGCGCCCGCATCGTCATCAGCGGCCACTGCGTCTTAATGTATCTGTAGAGACAAAAACTCATATCCAACCCTGGTAGCACTTCATCAACGGCGTGATACCCCGAGCTTTAACATGGCTTGCATGCCTTAACGCCGATCACACCCTCAGCCGAAATAAAAACCATGACAGCGAAGATGGAGCGATAGTAACTGGATAAAGATCAAATGTAAATGCGAACCATTTGTATTTGCATTTGATCTTTTTGATGCTAAGGTGCCGCCCTAACAGATGGCCTGAGTAACACGTTGAGCAGCGTTCTCAACTCAACCGCAGTCACCGGGCCCACTAAAAAACCACCAACTAAACCTGGGTTATCAACCAGTTACTTTAGGGACGATTATGCAGTTAAAACCTTTAGCCATACTGATTGGCAGTATGTTCAGTGCCTCTAGCTTTACCGCAACAGCTGCCGATGAGCAGCAGAACGATGGGCTACTAGAGATTAAACCCGTGGTGGTAAGCGCTACCCGTATGGCGCAAGAGGTAGACGAAGTGTCTCGCCCTATTGCCGTGGTTGAGAAAGAAGAAATAGACACCATTCAGCCACAATCGGTGGCACAGGTGCTGAAAAACGAACCCAATATCAGTGTCAGTGGTGGCCCGCGCGCCAACAACCAAAGTGTCAATATCCGGGGTTTAACCGGCAATAAAGTGCTGCAAACCGTTGATGGTGTGCGTCAGGTATTTGAATCAGGACACCGCCCCAGTTACTTCCTCGATCCTGAGCTACTACAAAGTGTTGAAGCGATCAAAGGCCCATCAAGCAGCCTGTGGGGCTCTGGCGCGGTAGGTGGCGTAGTCGCACAAAATACAGTTTCCGCTGGCGATCTACTGACCGCAGAACAAGATCTTGGCGGCTTCGTTAAGCAAGGGTTCAACTGGAACAACGACCAGTCAACCACCACCGGCGCACTGGCGGGACGCACCGACTCGCTCGACTGGTTACTCAGTGGCTACTATCGCGACAGTAATGACATAGAATTGGGCAGCGGTGAGTCGCTGGCTGGTTCTGCATCCCGTGACAAAGGCGTGTTGGCAAAAACCGAATGGCAGATCGATGACGCTCAATCTCTGGCATTCAATCTCAGAACCGCGAATAGCTCCGGCAACGTGCCCTCCAATGGTTCGGCTGACTTCAATGGCACCAGTAACTTCTTGATTAATCGCGATCAAGACACCACAAACCTGTCTGCCGACTACCGTATCGACACCGATTCGCCGCTGATCAACGCTCAGGTAATGGCCTACTGGAATAACGTCGAGATGGACGAATACCGCATCAGTGATGGTCGCAGCGACAGTACCGATCTGGACGTTTATGGCTTAAACCTGAATAACTTATCACTGATCTCTGTCGAAGGGTTTGGTGACATCTCCTTGCTATACGGGGTGGACGGCTATCGCGAAGAGTTCAGCGCCTCACGTCAAGGGGATGATCGCCCGACACCGCCAGAAGCAGATACCGATGTTTGGGGCGGCTTTGTGCAAGCCAATATCCCATTCGCTGAGAGTTGGCAGCTAGAAGTCGGTGGCCGCTATGACTACTTTTCAACCGAAGCCAAAAACCTCGGTCAGGACCGTTCCGATAACGACTTTTCACCGTCAGCGGCATTGATCTGGCAAACCACTAACTGGTTACAGCTGACCCTGCGACATGATCGAGCCTTCCGCGCTCCGAGTTCCGAGGAGATGTATTCCACCGGCACTCACTTCTGTATGGGCCCGGGCTTTTGTAACACCTTTGTTCCCAATCCAGACTTGAAAGCGGAGCAAGCAGCCAATACCGAACTGATGGCGCAAATGAACTTCGCCGGTGTATTTACCGGAGCTGACAGCCTCAATATCACTACCTCCATCTTTGAAAACAAAGTGGACGACTTTATTGAACAGATCGTTACCGATCCCAGCTTTGCCCCGCCGTTCCCAGATCCCGGTACAACCACTTGGGTGAACGTCGATGAAGCCACCATTAAAGGCTTCGAGATCGCCGCCGATTACCACCTCGACAGCTTCAAGCTGGGCTTGGCCTACGGCATAGTGCGCGGTGAAGACGACAACTCCAGTGACGACCTCACCAACATACCTGCCGACACCTTCAATGCTGATATCAGCTATGGCTTCTGGGCTGACCAAATCACCACAGGCGTCCGCCTCACGCACGCCAGAGAGCAGGATAAAACCCAGTATGACGGCAACAGCGATGGCACCACCTATGGCAGCTATACCGTGGGTGATATCTATGCCAGCTGGACACCCAGCAGCATCAAGGCGCTGAAAATCGACCTCACGCTGAACAACGTGACTGACAAAGATTATCGTCAGGCCTGGAGTGAACTCGACGAAGCGGGTCGTGAAGTCATCTTATCCACCAAGTACAGCTTCTAAGGCAATCAATATGATCACTGCAAGCATCGACAATATCGAGCACCCGGAAAGCCTGCCGGGTGAGCAAGCACAAGCACTGCTGACCCTACTTAGTCAGTGGCGTAATACCACCACCATCATCATTGTGGCGGGCTGCGTGTTTGAGTTCAAAGGCACCTTTCCACCCGGTGAGCTGGGGCACGGCTACTTCAACCTCAATGGCGAACTGCCGGGGCTTCATGGCCACCTGAAACTGCAAGCGATCCAAAACATTCGCTTGATGGCCAAACAACATCGCGGCATGGACAGCTATGCCTTTGTGTTTGAAGACCGCAAAGGCGGCACAATCTTTAAGATCTATTTAGGGCGGGATGCCAACGGCACGATCCACCCAGAGCAGTTAACGGCATTTCTAGATATGAAGCGCACAGGAAAGTTGCCGGAATTAGCCACAGGTTCAACAGCACCCGTTGAAAAAATTGCAGAGGGATAAACAGATGTCGAGTGAACGTATCGCAGGGCGTATTAGCCCAGAAATCATGGCCATGTTGAATAACCGAAAAAGCCTGTTCCTCTCTTCACTGACCAGTGAGGGCGAGCCCTATGCGTCACATGCGCCCTATGCGGTCGGCGACGAGTGTTTATATGTATTACTGAGTGAGATCGCGGTACACGCCATCAACTTACAGGCTAATCCGCAGGCCTCGGTGCTGATCATTGAAGATGAAGACAGTGCGAAAGAGCTGTTTGCTCGCCAGCGCGTCAGCTACAGCATGACCGCCGAACTGCTGCCGTTCGAAAGCGATGATTGGCTAAGCAGCCGCGACATATTGTCGGCTCGCCACGGTGAGCGTATCGAACAGCTAAGCCAGCTGCGCGATTTCAAACTGTTTCGCCTGACGCCGAAAAGTGGTCGCTTCGTTAAAGGCTTTGGTAAAGCCTTTGCCTTTACCGGTAAAAGCCTGACAGGTGAAGCCATTGCCCACCTGCGTGACGGTCATAAGAAGCGCGATGACGTAGCCGCACCAGCGCCTACACCTGAGCATGCGGCCTAGCGGCCACAGTTGCATTCGCTTGACCTAGCCACGCCTGATCCAGGCTTTAGCTACGGGTTAAATCACATGGGTTAAATCACTTGGTTTAACCCGTCATATTTAGCCGCCAATTTTAACCGCCATCCTGACCACAACAGATTGGCCAACATCACAACATTTTACGTTTTCCGAGGGTATTCACCATGTCGGCATCTTATCAACACACTCAGTCCGTTCAGCCAACTGCACCTTCCCCTACGCTGACCGAAGATATGACAGGACGTCCCTCCCCTTCGCCACTGCAGTACGCCTTTAGCGGCAAAACAAGCGCCCATGCAGGACGGGGTGGACAACCGCCGTTCGCCGCCGAGGTAGCACAACAGCAGCTAACCAATCTCTTCGGCACACCAGTCAAAGCGCAGGGCAAACGCGCCCTCTATGTGCATATTCCGTTTTGTCGGGTGCGCTGCAGCTTCTGTAATTTCTTTAAATACGCCTCGTCACCCCAGTTGATGGAGCAATACTTTCAATGTCTGCTCGTCGATCTTGAGCGCAAAGCCGCGCAGCCATGGTCGCAAAGCCAACCTTTTGATGCCGTATATATCGGTGGTGGCACACCCACCGACCTCACCGCCGAGCAGATCTACAGTTTGGGCGAGCGGATCCGTGCCTGGTTGCCACTGCGGGACGATTGCGAGATCACGCTCGAAGGACGGCTGAATAAATTTAATCAGCACAAATTTGAGCGGGCGTTAGCAGGTGGCTTTAACCGTTTCTCGTTTGGCGTGCAGAGCTTTGACACACAGGTAAGAAAAGCGGCGAAACGGCTTGATGATAGAGAAACATTGCTTAAGCAGCTGAAAAGCCTGACCGCCAGTAACAGCGCCACCATTGCCATTGACCTAATGTATGGCCTGCCCCATCAAACCACCCAAAGCTGGCAGCAGGATCTGGAAGACACCCTGGAAAGCGGCGTCGATGGTGTTGACCTGTATCAGCTACTTAATTTCCAAGGCACCGGCATTCAGCGGGCGTTGGACAACGGCCAGCTGGACAGCTTAATGGACACACCGCAGCGTGCCCTGCTGTATCGCCAAGGCGCAGACTACCTCAATCAGGCTGGGCTAAAACAGCTCAGCTATTGCCACTGGGCCAGCACAGATAAAGAGCGCAGCCGCTACAACCGTTTGGCCAAATCCGGTGCCGAAATTCTCGCCGTCGGCGCGGGCGCTGGCGGTAATATCGGCGGGTTAAGCTACATGCAGCCACGGGATATCGAGCCTTGGCAAACCGCCTTAGAAGCGAATCAATGGCCGGTGGCCATGATGATGGCCAAAGGCAAACAACATCAGCGCAACGCACGCATTGTCGGTGCTTGTGACCAAGGTGCTGTCTCCGCAGAATTACTTGGTGAGCAAAGGTTCAAACATGCCATCCCACTGTTTTCCGCTTGGCAGCAAAATGGGTTGGCTATGCTGGACGATGAAAAAGTAACGTTGACCCTGGCAGGGCAATTTTGGTCAGTGAATATGGCTAATGGTCTTTTGGCCTATCTGAATGAGAACCCATTGGCGGCATAATGCGATTTTGGAGCATGTCTCAAGCCGATATGCTCCTTAGTTGCAGTCGCTCATACTCGCTCTGATAGCAATGAAGTTGAGGGCTCAATGTAATCTTGCCGCGGCAATGTGCCAACTTCGGTTATTCGACGCTAACTCAGTTCTGCCCCATTCCTTGCTAGAGATACAAGTCGCCAGTTAATCGTGGCATTGCTTTTCTTATTGAAGCTAGGATCAGGCTCCACCCCATTCGCCTCTGCCACTACTTCCCGTCAATGACTACGTCATAGCAATCAATGCGGGCTGCCTTAAACTGCTCAATTCTGTGAACAATAGCTTCACCAGCATCAAAGCCGGTAATCTCTATAACTCGACGTGATTTGGCTAGCTGTTTAGGCTTCTCATAATCTTGATTTGGTTCAGATTCTTGCGTGGCTCGCTTGCTGTATGATTGTTCGATGTTTTTCTGATAGTTATTAGTTCGACGATACCTACGCACCTCCTACCTTGTAAGGTCGTACTAATACACTGTTACGTGTATAAATTATGAATCAAACGTTACTAAAACTTATCTCGCTGTTTCTTTCTAGAGTGCGTGAAGCTGAAGAAATAATGAAGGAAGCCTTCGATATTGAAGAACCTATGTATTTCCGACAGGCTGGCATTGCTCGTGTAGGGAAAATAGATTCTTATTCATATTCCTTTCACGGTATTGGTTGTTACTTTGAGTTTGGAGATTTTGAAGTAGATTACGACTATGCGGAAGATGGTCGAATTGATGGGTTTGATTTGTGGCGCCTCTCTCGTTTCGGGGAACAGTATGATGAATTCAAAGATTATATAGCTTCGGGTAAAATCGAATTAGATTTCAATACGGCAGATGCCTCCGAAGAGATAGTAGAGTTTGAACAAGGTAATTTGTATCATCTTAAAAACACGTAACAAGACAATTAATGATCGCCAGCAAAGCTGGCCGGACCGTCGCTGCGCTCCGGCCCATTATTGTAGGCGCTGGAGGATCCCCTCATAAATCCCCCAGTCCAGCTGTGTGAACCAGCCTTAAAAATTCATTCATAGCCCAGCGTATTCGCTGCTCTGAGATAACAAAGTCCGGCCGTCTCCGAACTTCTTTA